>JACMMD010000123.1 GCA_014379235.1 Anaerolineae bacterium | reverse complement strand
GGCTTGCCTTTGCCGCCGGCCTTCTCGAAGGCTTGGATAACCTTCTTTTCCGGCGCGGTGTTGATGAAGCCATCACCTAAATTGCCGGCTAATTGAGCCGACTTTTCGCCGCCAGCCGCGATCATGATCGGTATCGGCTGATCGGGCAGCGTATACAGGCGCGCATTCTCGACGGTATAATACAGGCCATAGTGCGATTGTTCGCCGCCCTGCCACAGCAGCCGGATAACTTCAATCGCTTCCTCGAACATCTCGGCGCGAATATCGAAGGCCGGCCATTTCTCGCCCGTGATGTGTTCGTTCAGGTTTTCGCCCGTACCCAATCCGAGAAAGAAGCGACCCGGCATCATGGCCGCGACGGTGGCCGCCGCGTGAGCGATGATCGCCGGATGAATGCGAATGATCGGCGCGGTGACGCCTGTACCGATTCGCAGCCGCTGGGTCGCGTGGGCAATCGCGCCCAACACGCTCCACACGAACGGGCTGTTGCCCTGCTGTTCAACCCAAGGGTGAAAATGATCCGAGATCAGCGCGAAGGTGAAACCCGCTTCTTCCGCAAGGCGGGCATGGCGTACAAGGTCGTTCGGGGAATGCTCCTCAGATGATAGCGCATAACCGATTTCAACCATTAGTCTATCCTCCAGTTGTTTTGTTGAGACAGAGGGTATTATATCAGCATATATTATAGACGGAGATTAGCAATGAGGGGCGAGGTATGAGTGCTGAGTTAAAATACGCACTGCTATGGCTTTACTTTCACCCCCGTTTTTGGATGATGTCCAGTGAGCGCGTCTCCATCAGCTAAAGGAAGCTGCATTTTTTTCTCGCTGCTTTTCCACTCTGGATTATTTTTGATCGTCCTCCCAGCATCTTTATATCTTCCTACAAGTTGATCCCCTTTTTTGGCTTTGAAGTTGAAGTAGTCATAGACTTGCTTAATAGGGAAATCAGCCGCGAAGAGTTCATAAGGCTTTGGGTTGTAGTCCTCAGAACTAGCGGTAGCATGTTCGCGCTCCAATTCACGTAAGCGAACTATCACTTCGGCCATCAGAGCTTTGGCGACACCTTTTATTTCTCCCGGCAGACCTATAGTTGCAGGGTTTTTCGCCAGTGAGTGAATGTATCCATGTTTTGCGTGAATCACACCCTGAAAGTGGCCAGAATGTTCAACCGCAATAAATAATTCCTGAAGGTCGCGTAGTGATTCAGGCCGATTATCAGACGGTAAATCGGTGCTTGTAAAGGCATTTACAATCGTCCCCACTAGAAAAGTGGAGTCGTGGATAGGATCAAGGAGATTTCTCTTGTACTTGCGATAATCCGCCTGTAGTTCCTGTTTCTTAGCAGAATTACCCGCAATAATTTTCTTATAGTTTTTTACCCTATCATACTCAGGCGTTTGTCGAATTTCTCCAGTTCGTGCATGACCTATGGCTATCCATTTATTGAATGTATCTAACATAACTGACATGTTGCGCTTCGTAATAATCACTGGGCTAAATCCGCCTACATTGATGGGCTTTTCCTTTGGCAACACTTCCCGCTGCTTCTTGCTAATAAGAGAAGCAATCTCAATGAGCGCGTCGCCATACACATCCAACTGGCCAGCATCTAATATTTTCCGATGCAACCCTTGCAGATCATCAAGTGACATGCCGTTCAACATCGCGTCGTTATAATCTTGATTCTCCAATTTAAATCCACGTTGAACAGCGCCATTCGGAGCAGCCAACATGCGCTGCACGGCGGCATTACCAATCGTTCGCTGCAAGGCCAGCACGTCGGCGGGGCGAAGCTGTGTGCGCTGAGGGTTGTCTTGATTGGCTGTCGGACCGCGGCGAAGGGCGCGGATATGAGGAGAGTTCAACCGCGCAAAATCTTCGAGAAGTTTAACGTCCTCAGTCAATGTTAGAGGTTGTGCGGTCTTCTTGGGTGTGCGTGCTCGTTGGAGACGAGCATGGTCAATGTCAGCTTTGGACATCTGCAAGCGCCTTTATACGTATCGTAATCATAATGATTATACGCAGCGTTTATGTTGGCGCTAATGAGATGTTTGTTATACGGGCGACACATGTGTCGCCCCTACACTTGCTGATTTTGGGTAAATGAAACCTACTTCGCACTCTGTACGCTGTACGCCTTATTCGGTACTGCGCCTTCCCGCGCCAGCAGATGAAAATCTTTCAGCCCGACCCACACCTCACGCTGCGGCTCAATCGTCAAGGCGCGGGATTCTCCCGGTGAGAGCAACACTTGAATCGGTGTGCCGCCATTGTTGTCGGTCAAGCGCACGGTGACGCGCTCGACTGGCCCGGCAAAACCCGTCTCTTGCACGATACCACGTCCGAGTAACTGCCCGCGCAGATCATCTGCGTGGAGCGCCAGTTCAACTTCTTCGGGGCGAACCAACACCTCGACAAGCTGCCCGCTCAAATGCTCGGTATTCGGCGGCGCAAGCAGCGATTTCTCGCCAATGTAAACGTGAGTGCCGTTACGCTGACCCACCAGCAAATTAGTCGCGCCCAAGAACGTCGCCGTGAAACGCTTTTGCGGACGGCGATACAGCGCATCCGGTGTGCCGACTTCCAGCAGCTTACCACCCTCGATAATGCCGATACGGTCAGCCAGTTCAAACGCCTCGTCTTGATCGTGCGTGACGAGGATCGCCGTCACGTTGAGGCTGCGCTGAATCTCGCGTAAGTTCTGGCGTAACTGCGAACGAATTTTCACATCGAGCGCGCCGAAGGGTTCATCTAATAACAGGACGCTCGGTTGATACGCGAGGGCGCGGGCCAGCGCCACGCGCTGCTGCTGGCCGCCGGAAAGCTGCGACGGCATCCGCTTGCCGAGTCCGTCTAAGTCGATCAGGTGCAGCAGTTCATCAACGCGCTGTTCACGCTCACGCCGCCCCACCTTGCGGATTTCCAACCCGAACTCGATGTTCTGCGCGACGGTCATATGCCGGAACAGCGAATAGTTCTGGAACACGAAACCCGTGTTGCGCGCCTGCGGCGGCTGCAAAGTCACATCGCGCCCATCGAGTTCGATGCTTCCGGCGTCCAGTGGGATCAACCCTGCGATCAAACGCAGCAGCGTACTTTTGCCGCTGCCGCTTGCGCCAAGCAGTACAAATAACTCGCCGGACTGAATTTCGAGTGAAATGTCGCGCACAACAGGTGCGCTGTCATACGACTTGGCGACATGGTTCAGGATAATCGACATCAGCGTTTACCTTCTTTCGCTTCGCAAGCGATTCATCAGGATCAAAATTACAACCGAGATCATGCACAGCAGCAGCGACACGCTGTACGCGCCTGTTTCATCACGATCTTTCAAGGCACGGAAGATGAACGTTGTCGCCGTTTCGGTGTAGCCTTCCAGCGCACCGCCCACGACGGATACCGCGCCGAACTCGCCGATCATCCGCGCGAAGGTCAACACCACGCCATACAGCAGCGCCGTCCAGAGTTCCGGCATAATAATGCGGCGAAACGTCGTCCAACGGCTAGCCCCCAGTGTATAGGCCGCTTCTTCAAATTCGGTGCTTAACGTGCCCAGTACGGGCTGTACTTCACGGGTGACAAACGGCAGGGCCACAAAAATCTTGACCAGCAAAATCGCAGGATAGGCGAACACAATCGGAATAAGCGTCGGCGCGAACCAGCCGCCGCGCCCGAACATGATAATCGTCGCATAACCCGCGATGGGTGTTGCAAATACGAAAGGGATGTCTACCAGTGCATCGAATATTTGCCTGCCGCGAAAGCGATGGCGCACCAGTACCCATGCAGCGATCAGCCCGAACACTCCGTTGATCGTTACCGCTATCGTCGATAAAACGAATGTGACCAGCAGCGCATGTTGTACCGTCGGCTCGGCAAAAGTAGCGAATATCGGTTCCAGTCCATCGCTGACAGCGCCATAAATCGCCGTAGCGAACGGCACGATCAACACGGCCAGCGCATAGCCGACCACGATCAAAATCAGCAAATACGCGGGCCACGAACGCGGTGTCAGGTCACGCATGGCGTTGTCGCCTCCGCAGGAACAAATCGACGCCAATAGTCACCGCGAACGAAACAAACAGCAGCACCGCCGACGCGCCGCTGGCCGCTTGAACATTGCCCTCTTCGATCTGCGTATAAATGTAGACTGTGGCCGTCTGGGTACGCATCGGTATATTGCCGGAGATGATGACAATCGAGCCGAACTCGCCCAGCGAACGGGCGAAGCTCAACAGCGCACCCGCGATGATGGCAGGGCGCAGCACCGGGAACACCACGCGGAAGAAAGTTGTCCACGCTGATGCGCCAATCGTGTGCGCCGATTCCTGCTGATTGGCGTCCATTTGCAGCAGCACCGGTTGAACCGTGCGAATGACGAACGGATAGCCGACGAACAGCAGCGCTAGCACGATGCCCGGTGTATCGAACACGATGCGGATGCCGAGATCGGAGAAAAACGCGCCGATGAATGTCTGTGGGCCATATGCCATCACCAGCATCACGCCGATGACCAGCGTCGGCACGGCGAACGGTACGTCGATCAACGCGTTAAACAGCGCCTTGCCGGGAAAACGATAAACAACCAGCACATAGGCCGTCAGCGTTCCCATGACGGTGTTGATAACGGTCATCAGCACCGATGTCCATACACTGAGGGTGATGGCGGCGGCGGTATCCGGGCGCGTGAGGCTGGCAAGAAACGTATCTAAACCCGGACGCAGTCCCTGTACGAAGATCACCGCGACGGGTATCGCAACAAACGCCAAAAGGTAAGTCAGCGCTGCAAAACGCAGGCCCCAAGCACCATACGATGCTTGGGGCAGCTTGACAGAAACCTCGCTGCGGCTAGGAAGCGAAAAATCTGTCATGTGACCTATAACGCCCCTTTGATTTCGGTAATCAACGCGATGATACTGCCATCTTCGCCGAAATAGAGCGGCTGCGCCTCTGCCCAACCGCCGAATTCTTCGATGGTGAACAGGTCTTCAACTGCCGGGAAAGTGATTTCGGGGTTGATCTCAACGCTTACTGTTTCTTCCAGCGCATCAGCAGGCACTTCAACATCCAACCCATATTCCGACGCGACCACCGGATTGACCGGGCGGAAGCCATTGCTGGCGAAAACGCGCTGTGCATTCTGCGTATACAGGAATTCGACAAATGCCTCAGCCACTTCGCGGGTGCCGTGTAAATCGACGTAAGTATCGACCACTGCAACCGGGTTCTCGATCAGGATCGACGAACGCGGATACACTACGTCGTATTCACCACCTGCCGCCACGCCCGCATAGTATTCGTTTTCGTATGTGATGGCCACATCGCCGATGCCCCGCTCAAACGTCAGAAAGCTCTCACGGGCATCACGATCCAGCACTTCGACGTTGGTGATAAGGTCGCGTAAGAACTGCACACCGCCCTCATCGGTGGCTTCATAGCCTTCGGCAAAACCACGCCGCGCCGCGCCATAGCCGCTCAAGATATTCCAGCGAGCGCCGCCGCTGGTGGC
>JACMMD010001152.1 GCA_014379235.1 Anaerolineae bacterium | reverse complement strand
GTATCGCTGGCACAAGATAGCGAACCGGGGCCAGTGATTAATCTGATCCTGAGCGCGGCGAGCGCTTTGAACGATGCGGGTGGCAATGAACCTGTCGCGCAGGTTGACCCGCCAGTTGAGGCTCAACCAACTGAGATGCGTACTCCTGATGACATCGTGCTGTACAACGGCATGATTGCCGAGCGCACGGCGGATGGTGGTTTTATTCTGGGCGATCCGAATGCGCCCGTGACGATTGTGGCCTTCGAGGATTTCACCTGCCCGCACTGCCAGCGCTATGAGCCGACGGTGGATCAATTCATCCAGCAATATGTGGCGACGGGTCAGGCTCGGTTTGAATATCGCTTCTTCCCGATTGTTGACCCCACATACGCGGTTTTGACGACACAGCTTGCCGAGTGTTCCGATGACCAGCGCCCCGGCGCATTCTGGGAAGCTCACGCGCTGTTGTTCGACATCGGTACAGCGACGGGTTTCGACGGAACGACTGCGCGGTTGGTGGCGGATCAGTTGGGGCTGAACTACAACGATCTGTTGCAATGTGCGCCCAACGCTGACCAATATGTTACCGACTATGCACTTGGTCAATCGCTTGGTATTCAAGGGACACCGGGCGTCATGATCCGCTATGGTGATGCCGCGCCGCAGTTTATTGTGGTCGATGGCACGATTTATGATCGCGGCGGCCCGGCGGTCAACATCTTGGGCGCGGCGATTGCTGCACCACCGCCTGTGCTTGAACCGACTCTCGTGCCAACTGTTGCCCCTGTTGTCACTCCGGTTAAGGGCGACGCAACAAGCGCATCCATATTCGAGACCTTAGTGGCTGCTTCGGGAGTAGACACAAGCGGCTGCGCGCTGAACCCGACGACGACATTCCCGCGTTCAACATCGGTGGTTTATATTGTTACACCGAGCAGCGACGTTCCGGCTGGAACAACGCTGTTTGCGCGGCTGTCGCGTGATGGATCACCTGTAGAAGACACCGATCAACTCACGGCACAACAGGACTACAACGATGTGTGCGTGTGGTTCGCGTTCGATGCGGAGACAGCCGCAGAAGTGCTGGAAAGTGGCAGTTACAACGCGGAAGTGTTTGTCAATGGAGCGTCGGCGGGTTCGGTGACATTCGATATTCAGTAATTGATACTATGCAGCAGAGGAGTGGCACACGGCACAGTCGTTGGTCAGGCGGGCTGTGCCATGTGTGTCAAGACCAAAGTGCCATGTTCGGTGTCAAATTGTTCAGCGTGAAAGTCTTTCAATATTCGCAGCCACATTTCGCCAATTTCCTGCTCCTCAACGCGGCTGTAATCATCGAGGATGATAACAGGCGAAGTGTCTAGCCATTGAGAGAGAAGCGGTACAGCAGGGTACCGGCTGTGCTTTTGTAATGTTCCATAAGGGCCATCGACAAGAAGAAAATTGATTTTTGGTAGGTCACTAAGCGCAGAGATATCATACCACTGCCACGTTTTGCCCTGTATCGAGATTGGCTTTAGCGGAGTATACAGAACAGTAACGATATCTTGCAGTCCATGTGCCTCGAGTGAATGTTGGGTTTGAGTAAAAAACCTTTCATTATTTTCTAGCGATATAAGCCTACCGCCTGTTTTCCTCAAACAGTAGCCGATGATTAGGGTGGAAACACCGCTTCCTGTTTCCAACACTACAGATGGGTGATGCTCCAATATTAACGCGGCCAAGAGCGCTGCGAAGTAAGGTGTGATGGCCCAACCAATCATGGGCGGCAATGGGTGATTGAGCTTTCCCAGAGTAGCATACAATGAGAACAGCGCATCGATGCGCCTATTGTCAAATTTGCGTTGCCGCTTTTGAGAGCGTTGTGCTTCTGCGAGGTGAAGTAGGATGCTTCGAAATAAGCGCAGTTGCAGAAGCATCGAAAGCGCCACACCGCCCCCGATTGCGATAATAGATGCGAATGCAGGGAGTAGAAGCTGACCAATGAGCGCAACCACAAGGTAAGCGATCATCGCGGCGACGAATACATAGAGGTCTCGACGTGTAAGCAACATGGTTTCCCCCGTGTTTTTAGGAGAATCTAGCGCGACTTATGCCGCTTTGCCAGTTCCGCGCCGACATCATCGAGCGTAATGCCGAGTTGAGTCATCAGCACCAGCGTATGATAGAAAAGGTCGGATAGCTCCCCGATTTGCTCATCGCGGCCTTGCCCAAGCGCTGCGACAATCACCTCAGTGGCTTCCTCACCGACTTTCTGCGCGATTTTATTCAGCCCTTTGTCGAACAGCTTGTTGGTGTAGCTTCCTTCCTGCGGATTGGCTTTGCGATCCCGGATGATGGTTTCTAATTGGTCGAGCATTTCAGGCATGGACATCCTCATGGTTGAAAATTCGGAGGCATACGCCCCTACAAGATTGCTTATTAGGCAGCCGGCGGTACTCTGCGTCCGCGCCGCAGTACGGCGGCCCCGCGTGTGTTTTCCACTGCTTCAAGCGTAAAATCCGGCATCAACTTCAGCCACATTTCTACAATTTCTTGCTCACCTTTGCGTTTGTAATCATCGACTACAACGATGGCATTTTCGCTTAAGGCGCTCAAAAGGACTGGCAGCGCCGGATAGCGGTGATGCCCACGAATATCTAGTTCCGGGCCATCAACGATGAGCATGTCAATATTCTGTAGATTCTGCATCGTGCTGACATCGTACCATATCCACGAAGTGCCGTTGATCTCGGTGGGTTTTAAGGGGGCGACGATGACTTCGGCGAAATCTGCTAACCCGTGTTCTTGCAGCGACTCTCGGCTTTGCTGTGCAAAATGAGCATCGTTCTCGAATGATTTGATCTTGCCCTCGCGGTGCTGAAGGCAGTAACTGGCTACAAGGGTAGATGTGCCTGTACCCAACTCGACGACTAAACGTGGGCGATGCTCAAGTAGCAGCGAGACCAATAGTGTCGCAAAATCAGGCGCGATAGCCCAACGTCGCATTGGAGGAAGCGGGCGTTTTAAGGGGCCCAGCAAGGCAATGAGTGAAAACAGCGATTCTGTGTGTCGGCTGTTATCGTCGGCTTGCTGTTGCAGCTTATGAAAAACGTCGATTTGGAAGGCGTTCATACGCCGATAGATAACTAAACTCAGCACGATGAGAATGCCAAGCGCTGCGCCGATTGCCATGAAGCTGGCGACATCTGGCAGCACATTGTAGGCGATTAGTGCGATGACAGAATAGACGATCAAACCGACTATAAAGACCAATATGTCTTTGCGTGTTAGCAAAACTCATAGCTCCAGTGTTTAGGCTCAATATAGTTCAGTCTGATCTGATCGCGCATATCGGGCGATGAGTATTCCTGTGGAGCAAGGCAAACACGCCTCGCTCCTACGAAATGTCGTTTAACTCGCGGAAGAAGCAAGACACCGCTCCCGTATGGCAGGCGGGGCCGTTTGGCTTGACCATCACCAGCAGTGTATCCTCGTCGCAATCGACATAAATCGCGCTGACTTTTTGCGTGTGACCGCTGGTCGCGCCCTTATGCCACAACTCGCCGCGACTGCGACTCCAAAACACGGTCTCGCCAAGCTCAAGCGTTTGTCGCAGGGACTCGACGTTCATATAGGCCATCATCAACACTTGCTGCGTGTTGGCATCTTGCACGATTGCCGGAATCAGCCCGCGGTCATCCCACTTGATGCTATCACTGATGCGCTCAAATGCTAACATCGGCATATTCCCAACCCGACAAGCGCACAGGCACATCGTTGTCGGCAAGGTAGCGCTTCAAGTCACCGATGCGGATTTCGTTGTAGTGAAAGAGAGTCGCGGCCAGCGCGGCATGTGCGCCGCCAGTGGTCAGCGCTTCAAGAAAGTGTTCTTTCGTGCCCGCGCCGCCAGATGCGATAACCGGAATGCTGACGGCTTCGGCTACGGCATGGGTGAGTTCGATATTATAGCCCGTCTTCGTGCCGTCTCTGTCCATGCTGGTCAGCAAAATCTCGCCCGCACCGCGATCTTCGACTTCTCGCGCCCAGTCGATAGCACGCTTGTCGGTGGGGATGCGCCCGCCGTTGATGTGGACAACCCATTCGCCATCTACCATTTTAGGGTCGATAGCGACGACGATACATTGGCTGCCGAAAGCCCACGCGCCGTCATTAATCAACTGCGGCGTGCGGATCGCGGCGCTGTTGATCGACACTTTATCTGCGCCAGCCAACAGCGTAGCGCGAATATCTTCTAATGCTCGGATGCCGCCGCCGACGCAAAAGGGAATGAATACACGATCCGCCACATGACGCACCATATCGAGCGTGGTGTTGCGGTTTTCGTGCGAGGCGGTGATGTCCAGAAATACGAGTTCGTCTGCACCTTCACGATCATAGACGGCGGCTTGCTCAACCGGATCGCCTGCGTCACGCAAGTTTACAAAGTTGACACCCTTGACCACGCGCCCATTCATCACGTCCAAACAGGGGATGATTCGTTTAGCTAACATTTTCGATCTCCGGCGATGATTACATCGCTTACTGCGGTTAGGGCATCCCTCAAGGTGATGCGTCCTTCGTACAATGCCATGCCGATGACTGCTCCGGCGATTATCCCGCTTTGCGCCATCTGGCGAATTTCCTCAATCGTGCTGACACCGCCCGACGCGATGACGTTCAAGCCAGTGGCATTGGCAAGCGCAGTCGTGCTGTCGATGTTCACACCTTGCAGTAGACCATCACGGCTGATGTCGGTATATAGCGCGTGAATGACACCTCTGGTCGCCATTTGCTGGCCGACTTCAACAGGGTCGAGGCCGCTGTTTTCCTGCCAGCCTTTCATGGCGATCTTGCCATCACGAGCGTCGAGCGCTACACAAACCGCTTCCGCGCCCCACCGTTCCAGCGCTTGCGTGACGATCTCCGGCTGCTGAATGGCCGCTGTGCCGATGACGACTCGCGCCGCGCCGCGTTCGATAGCCTGCTCGATGTCGCCGATGGTTCGCAGCCCGCCGCCGAATTGGATTCGGATACCCAACTGCGCCACCTGTTCGAGGATTTGACCGTTGGTGTTGGCCTCGCTGAACGTGCCATCAAGGCTGACCATGTGAATCCACTCTGTGCCCTGCTCAATCCATTGGCGGGCAGTGGCAACGGGGTCATCGCTGAACACGGTCTGGCGGTTGGGGTCGCCTTCTTTGAGGCGCACGACTTTGCCGCCGCGTAGATCAATCGCCGGATAGATAATCATGCAGCGTTCATTCCTAAGAAGTTGGCCAACACGCGCAGTCCAGTACGCTGGCTCTTTTCGGGGTGGAACTGGACACCGTGTATGTGATCGCGCTGGACGACGGCGGTGAAACTGATGCCGTAATCAACGACGGCCACCACGTCGGCAGGGTCTTGCGGCACACAGTAGTAGCTGTGAACGAAGTAGGCGAAACCTTCGGCGGGGATGTCGTCCAACAGCGCCGACTCGCGGCAAACACGCAGTTGATTCCAACCCATGTGCGGAACTTTGAAATCGGGGTTGGTTGCGAAACGGGTCACTGTGCCCGGTAGCAGCCCTAAGCCTTCGTGGCTGCCCATCTCGTCACTGCTCTCGAATAAGAACTGCATCCCCAAGCATATGCCGAGATAGGGCGTTCCGCCGTAAATGGCATCTTTGATCGGCTGCACGAGGTCTTGCTTGTGAAGCTGTTCCATGCCTGCGCCGAATGCGCCCACGCCGGGAAGGATGATCTTTTCCGCGCCTTGCAGGTCTTTGCGGGTACGCGCTACGCGAAAGTTATCCGCGCCGAGATAGTTCAGCGCATGGAGTACGCTGCGTAGATTGCCCGCGCCGTAGTCGATGACTGCCAGCATATATGCCTCCTACTAGAAACAAAAAGCCCCCGCATCGGTGCGAGGACTGGTCAGAATAATGACGTATGGTGACGCGTTGCGCTTACGCCCAGCCCAAATCCAACACCGGATGATGAAAGTTACTATGGGGATGATGGTGATTTTGGAAGCGCGACACGGTATCAACCTTGCTGAATGAATAGAGTCAGTATAGCGATGGCGGGCGGGGTTTGTCAACCTATTCGGTGAGGGTACAATACAACCCTATGGGACGAGCAATCGCTTTACTGACCGATTTTGGCACGGATGATATTTACGTCGGCGTGATGAAGGGCATCATGCACGCCATTTGCCCTGACGCGACGTTCATCGACATCACCCACGCCATCGAGCCGCAGAACATCAAGCAGGCGGCGTTCGCGCTGCTGAACAGCTACAAGTATTTCGCGCCGGGAACGGTGTTTCTTGTGGTGGTTGATCCCGGTGTCGGCAGCCAGCGAAAGATGATTGCAGTTGAGTCGGGGGAGTTTGTTTTTATTGCGCCAAACAATGGTGTTTTGTCCTATACGACGATGGACATGGATGACCAATCAGAGGAACATGGGATTTACGAACTTGATAATCCTCACTATTGGTTGCCTGAACTCTATAAATCAATGAACCTAACGCATAGATATATTCTTGACGTAAGTAATACATTTCATGGACGCGACGTTATGGCCCCTGCGGCAGCGTTGATCGCTAGAGGTGAATTAGTTTCTTCGATTGGGACACACAACGATAATGATTTCGTCATCCTGAATGAAGACTATCCACAACTCAAAGATGGACGAATTGATGGCGAAGTTAGGCACGTTGACCGCTTTGGGAACGTGGTAACGAATATTCACTCGATCTGGTGGGATTGGGATAACGCAGATATATTAGCGACTTATCCTTACAATAATCCTCAGCCACGACGTTTGCAAATCAATCCCATTAACGTTTATGTCAACGTAAACGGACAAAATATTCAGGGCATTCATCGCACCTACAGCGAAGTAGCTCAAGGCGAACTGCTAGCGCTGATCGACAGCAACGGTTATTTGGAAATCGCGGTCAATCAGGGGAGCGCGGCGGCACTGCTGAACGTGAAAGTGGGCGACCCTGTGAGCGTAAAGATAGGAAATACTTGATGCAGCAGTTC
>JACMMD010000122.1 GCA_014379235.1 Anaerolineae bacterium | reverse complement strand
TTTGCGAATGCCGCCTTGGGCGGGCTGCAACATATGCAGTTGACGCCGATGGAAACGCAGCGGCACGATGTACAGCATCGACGGGTTATCGACTGCGGTATGTCCGCCGACTTGCCAGTTGGCCAACACCCAACTATCCACACAATGGGCTTCGAACTTATCCGACATTTTCTGCTTGGACTTCTTTAGCCCCAACTTATCGCGTTCGCTTTTAGTTTCGTACCCTCGCAAAGTTTTGACCGCACCGAGTTTGCCAAGTTCGGCATAGAACCACTGCTTTCCGACCTCTAACGGACTGAACGACTGATTCCAGCGTCGCTGACCCACTTTGGTCTTGGCCGCTACATCTTCAACCACAAACGTTGCAATCGGATAGTAGCGCGCCAGCCAGTTGCACAAACGCAGCTTCCAGCCCCACCTCGCCCGCGTGGACGGTGGTAACTTAAACTGCCCTTGCCGCCGATTGGTTCGCATTTGACGGTAAGGTGTACTGCGCCTGCGTCGGGTTCGCCGCATTCGGGTACTGGTTTCCTCAGCTTCTTTGACCCATGTCACCGCGTCAGCTTGGATGTTCAGATACGTCTGTGCCCCGCTCTTGATCGTGAGGGCTTCTTTCTTCGAGCCAAGATCAATGCCAACCGCAATCGACTGTGTGTACCCGTCAGTTCTATCTAGCAGTTTGATGTAGAATAGTCCTCGATCAAACCGACGAACGGCACGGCCTTGGGCGAGAAGTCGATCCGCCTTTTTATTGCTGGTCGGCATCAGGCGCTTACCGGAACCGCTGATAACCGGAACGTACTTCTGCATGGCATCTCCGAAAGTATTTAACGCCCCTACGGGCTGAACAACTAACCGCTTCGACACTGGCGTTCGCAGGGCTTACCAATTAGCGGGACGTTGGTAAGGTGCTTGGGTCTGCCACGACCAGAACGCGAGTTAAACTCTGTCTAGTCAACGCTTACGTCTCGGTTCGCAGGTTGGCATCCTGCTCCCTTCAAGCCGCCTACTTTAGGGGGTGGTAGTTGACGCTCTTACTCCAAAATATTGTTTTAAGCCCAGATAATAACATATCGGGGGCACAACCGCGCAGTTGAACGCTTGTCAGCGCTGCGGCGCGGTTGCGTCCCCTTTGTGATGGTTAAGCGTGAGGCGAATGCCTAGCTTGCGTTTTGCGCCAGAATGGCTTCGGCTTCGGTACGCAGGGTAGCGACGCCTTCTTCCACCGGGATCATGCCGTACAGCACCGGGTCAACGAACAGCGGTGTGTAGACGTTGTTCAATATGTCCGAGAAACCTTGCGGGTCGGGCGGGAAGATCGGGCTGCTGTCGGCTTCAACGCGCGATAGGAAGTCGAAGGTTTCCACATTGGGCGCGTCGATCAGTGGCAGCAGATGTTCGCGCACTTCGGTGGAGATGGGTACGCCGCGCTCGGCCAGCAGGATTTCGTTGGCTTCGAGGTCATTGGTGAAGAAGTTGATGAAATTAGCGGCTTCTTCGGGATGGGGACAGCTCGTCGTGATCGAGAAGAACTGCGACGGTTTGAGATAATTTTCAGCCGCGCCGCCTTCGGAACGGGGCAAGTGCCACAGCTTCAGGTTGCGATCTTCACCGGACGCGACCCAGACCGCGACTAACTGATTGCTCCATTGGTACTGCATGGCAGAGCCGCCGCTAACAATCGGAGCGTTTTCCGGGCCAGTATCGAGGTACTCGAGCGCTTCTTCCTGTGTAGGAGCAGCGCCGGACTGCTGCAGGCGCACGATCATGTTGTAATAGTCGATGAGCGGTTGGTCGTCGCTGTAGCCAAGAGCCGTTCCGTCATCGGTGAACGGGTTTTCACCTAGACCGACGTACAATGATTTCCAAAGCTGCACATCGGCCAAGCCGGGGCCAATCGCCCAGATGCCGAGTTCATCGTGGAGTTGTGTTGAGATTTCTTCAAAATCGGCCCATGTCCAATCGGCGGCAGGTAGTTCGACACCAGCCGCTTCGAAGGCATCCAAGTCGAGGATGATCGACTGTGAGTTCGTGCCGAGGCTGATAGCGTAAACTTCGCCGTTCACGCGCCCGCCTTCGAGCAGCGAGTCGGAGATATAAGTGGTATCAATCGCGCCACTTTCAATGAAGGGATCGAGCGGCAGCAGCAGATCACGGTTGGCCCATTCGGCGACATAGGCATAGTCTTGCTGCATGATGCAGGCGAGTTGCCCTGCTGCTTGTGTGTTCAGGCGTGTCCAGTAGTCATTGAAGTTGGCGAATTCGAAAACAATATCGACGTTGGGGTTTTCGGCTTCATACATCTCGATCACTTGGATGGTGCGGTCATGGCGATTTTGCGAACCCCACCAAGTGACTTGCAGTTCAATATTCTCTTGACCTTGTACCAATGCCGCCGATAACAGCGAGGCGGCCAGTACGAAAACGAGCAAAATGGAGATTTTTGGTGTCTTCATGTTATCCTCTCAAATATCAAACAATAACGTTTAACTGAAGGAGAGAAGAGTGATATGGGTACTTAGCCACCCCCTTACTCGACATTAGCATCACACTTGGCAACCCAGTAAATCTCGTATATCATATAGGATATATGATTTTTTGCAAACTGCAAAGGCATTGATATGCGCGCCGCGTTCCGTAGCAAAAACGAAGTTGTATATGATATTTTGCGTAAGTCGATTGTCGAGGGTATATACCATCCCGGTGCGCGGCTGGTGATTGACGAACTCGCGGTCTCGCTTGGGGTCAGCCAGATACCGATTCGAGAAGCGATGCGCCAGCTAGAAGCCGATGGCTTTGTGACGATTGAACCCTACGTTGGCGCGACCATCACGAAGATCAACGCCAATTTCATCTTTGAAGTTTTTGGCTTGCTGCGATCTTTAGAAGTCATTTGCAGCCGCGATGCCGTGCGCTGCATGACGGATGACGATTTGCAGACGCTGGCGGACATGACATACGATATGGATAACAGCGTCGATAACCCCGAAGAATGGTCGCAAAAGAATAAACGCCTGCATCTATTCATCTGTGAGTGTGCGAAAACCGGCCTGATTTTGAAGATGATGGCCAAGGTGCTGGATCATTGGGATCGACTGCGGCTGCACTATCTGAAAGATGTGTCTGGTCGCCGCATCGCTGCTGCTCAGGAAGAACACAAGCAAATTTTAGAGGCGTTTCGTTCGCGCAATGCGGACGAAGTTGAGCGCACGATTGTCGAGCATAATCACAACGCCTTATCTAGCTACATCCAATATCTGCAAACGACAGGCCAAATCGGCCTCGATGGGAAAGAATGCTGATGATCGAAACGGCGCTCAATCCCATCACGATGCTGCGCCCGCGCAGGACGATTACGGGCATTTCGGCGATTCTGCTGCCCTTCAATGCAGACGGCACAATTGATTGGAAGGGCTTCTGCGCGCATGTCGCCCGCACCGATGCCGCAGGGCTGATTCCAGCAGTCAACATGGACACAGGTTACGTCAACCTGCTCAACGATGCAACCCGTGAGGAAGTGCTGGTATCGACTCAAGAGACTCTAGGCGGGCATGAGTTCGTGGCGGGGGCGTTCGTCGCTGACCGCCCCGGCGATGGCTGGAATGCGGCGGACTATCGCCAGCAAATCGACCTCATTCAGCGCTTTGGCGGCACACCGATCATCTTTCAGACTTATGGCTTGACCGCACAAAAGCCCGATCAAATCGTCGCTGCTTATGAAGAACTGGGGCGAGACTGTCCACGCTTCATCGGGTTCGAATTGGGCAAGATGTTCGCGCCATTTGGTGACATCTACGATTTGGAGACCTATCGTGGGCTGATGGAAGTGCCGTCGTGCATTGGCGCGAAACACTCGTCACTCAGCCGTGTGTTGGAATGGCAGCGCATCGAACTCCGCGATAGAGTGAGGCCCGATTTCAAGGTTTTCACGGGTAATGATTTGGCCGTGGATATGGTGATGTATGGCAGTGATTACCTGCTCGGACTCAGCACGTTCGCGCCGGATGTATTTGCGCGGCGCGATGCGTTGTGGGCCAGCGGCGACCCTGACTTTTACGAGGTTAACGATTGGCTGCAATATCTCGGCTTCTTCGCGTTTCGCTCGCCTGTGCCCGCCTATAAACACAGCGCAGCACAGTTTTTAAAGCTGCGCGGTTGGCTGCGATCTGACGCGCCGCATCCATTGGGGGAACGCCGCCCCGACTCTGACGGTACTATTTTGGCGGATATAGCGCGGCATCTTGGCGTGTTGGGAGTGGAATGATGCAGTATCGCCGCGTAGCACAGCTTCGTACCAGTGATGATTTTCGCAGCTATCTCGACAGCCTCAGCATTGATCTGGCGTTCGATGAGACAATGCAGGCGGGGTCGGATGCGCCGTTATCGCAGCCGTTCGCGTTTCGGGATAAGAGCATCGGCAACCGATTCGCGGTGCTGCCGATGGAAGGTTGGGATGGAACGCTCGACGGCCATGTGAGTGACCTCGTGCAGCGGCGCTGGCAGCGCTTCGGGCAGAGCGGCGCGAAACTGATCTGGGGCGGCGAAGCGGTGGCCGTGCGCCACGATGGCCGCGCCAATCCGCATCAGCTTGTGCTTAACGCGGAGACGTTCAGCGAGTTTGTTGCGCTGCGCGAGATGCTGTTCGCGTCCCACGCCGAACGCTACGGCAGCACCGACGATGTACTGATCGGTTTGCAACTGACGCATTCGGGGCGCTTCGCTCGTCCGACGCATCACGATCAGCTTGAGCCGAAGATTCTGTATCGTCATCCGCTGCTTGATCGCAAGTTTCATGTGTCCAACGATTTCCCGTTGATGAGCGAC
>JACMMD010001151.1 GCA_014379235.1 Anaerolineae bacterium | reverse complement strand
TACCTTTGACCCTTTGTACCTTTGTGATAAGCCTTTGAATTTTCCCTGCATCTCTGCATCCCTGCATCCCTGCGGTAAGTCTTTTTCTTTCCCAATAAATTCATTTTCCCTGTGTCTCTCGTCCCTCTGTACCCCTGTGTTAAGTCTTTTTCCCTGCATCTCTGCACCTCTGCATCCCTGCGGTAAATCTTTTTCCCTGTGTCTCGTCCCTTTGTACCCTTGTGATAAGCCTTTTTCCCTGTCCCTCAAGGAGCAAGCCCTTTCATGACCGCAGTTCCAAACCGCCATGCGGGTAAAGTCGCCATCGTCACAGGCGCAGGGCAAGGCATCGGCGCAGGCGTGGCCCAACGCTTGGCGCACGAAGGCGCGACAGTCGTCATTGCCGAGTACAACGCCGCCAACGCCGAACGAGTCGCCGCCGAAGTCAACGGCCTCGCCTACCCTATCGACATCAGCGACACCGCGCAAATCGACAAAATGGTCAGCGATGTTGTCGCCCGTTACGGCAAAATCGACATTTTGGTGAACAATGCGGGCATCAACAAAACCCAGTCGATGATGGACGTATCACCCGACGATTATGACCGTGTAGTCGATGTCAACCAGCGCGGCTTATTTTTCTGCCTGCAAGCCGTCGCCAAGCAGATGATCGCCCAAGTCCCCGACGATGTGAAGCAAGCCGGACGCGCTGAACGCAGCTACGGCAAGATCGTCAACTTCTCATCTATCGCGGGCCGCAGCGGACGGCCCTACGCCGCGCAGTATTCCGCCGCCAAGTGGGCCGTCATCAGCATCACGCAGAGCGCCGCACTGTTTCTCGCGCCCTATAACATCAACGTGAACGCCGTCTGCCCCGGCGTCGTGCCCACGCCCATGTGGGACGATATAGACCGCACACAGGCACAGCGTTTCGGCTTGCAGCAGGGCGACTGGATCAAGACCACCATCGAGAAAGTGCCGCTCAAGCGCGCCGCCACGCCCGATGATCTGGCCGCCGCCGTGTCGTTCTTATGTTCCGACGACGCCGATTACATCACCGGCCAAACGCTCAACGTCGATGGCGGCATTGAGATGAACTAACAAGGTTCGAGGCACGAGGTTCGAGTAAAATAAACCCGTATAGGCACGAAGTTAGCGAGGGTTGGAAATCATGCTCACGAGCGTTGAGGGTGTTTATCGAAACGGCAAAATCGAATTGGTGGAGCAGCCAAACAGTGTTCCAGATGAAACACGGGTAATCGTCACATTTCTAGCACCGAAAGGAATTGATTTACGCGCTTTGGGTGTTGATAAAGCGCAAGCGGCTGAAATCCGTGACAGCCTAAGTTCGTTTGCTGAGGACTGGAATCGCCCTGAAATGGATGCTTATGATGACTACGATGCAGCCAAAGCCAAGCTACAAACGCGGTGATGTGATTTTGACATTATTTCCGAACTCTGATTTGCAATCTGCCAAGATGCGGCCTGCACTTATTGTACAGGCCGACAATTTGAATACTGGCATAGCTCAGATCGTCGTGGCCATGATATCTACTAATCTTCAACGAGCAGGACATCCTGCCCGCTTGACTGTACTTCATGATACTCCCGTAGGCCAGCAATCTGGCCTGCTGTTCGATTCAGTTGTCATGACCGACAATTTAGCTACCGTTGCCGAAGCAGCTATTCGTCGTACTGTTGGCTCATTACCTATGGACGAGGTTGATAACGCACTTCGACATACGTTGTCTTTATGAGGTCACAATTCGTGATTTAAAGTGCTGAGTAAAAGCATTTACTCATCGCTCATTACTCATCACTAAATTTATTCACAAAAGACTGGGAACCTAAACGTGTATCATTATAAGAATCTCCCCCTTCTTCCTACCCAAGTCATCGGCAGCTACGGCACACCGGGATGGCTGTACATCGTCCGTGACGCCATGAAAGAGGGCAAAATGGGCCCCACCGACGTGCGCGAAGCCTTCGATGACGCGACCAACCTCGCTATCATGGAGATGGAAGAAACCGGCGTCGACGTGATCTCCGACGGCGAGATGCGCCGCTTCAACTTCCTCGTCAGCTTCTATGACTATATTCACGGCATAGAGAAAATCCCGTGGGAGCGTCAGCTTGGCTACCCCGGCCCGGACATGATCGACGCTTTCAAAGCGGTAGACAAGTTCGCCGCGCCGAAGGGCTTCGGGCTGGTCGAAGAAATCGAGTACGCTAAAACCCGCACTCAAAAGCCGCTGGTGACGCCGCTCGGCGGCCCTGTGACCTTCGCCTTCCGCGTCAATCCCGGCGATGTTTATAAAGACAAGCGCGAACTGGCATGGGCGCTCGTCCCCCTGCTCAATCAAGAACTCCGCGACGTGGTAGCCGCAGGCGCGACCCACATTCAGGTCGATGAACCTTCCGCCATTGACGACTTCGTGGCGCTGCCGGAGTTTGTCGAGATGTTTAACGCGATGGTCAAAGGCGTGGACGCCACCATCGGCCTGCACATCTGCTTCGGCAACTTCATGGGCCGTCCCGCAGTCGCCCACCGAACCTACGAACACATCGCGCCCTATTTCAAAGACCTTCACGCAGACATCATCCATCTCGAATACGCCAATCGCGGCATGTGGCAGGCCGATATTTTTTCGCCCCACGCCCGCGACGATCAATTCCTCGCGGCGGGTGTCATCGACGTGAAGGCCCGTGCCATCGAAACGCCCGAAATTGTGGCCGAACGTACCCGTGTCATCCTCAAGCACAACGACCCTGAGCGTATCTGGTTAGCCGCCGACTGCGGCTTCAGCATGACGGCGCGTTGGGTCGCCCGCGAGAAGATGAAGGCGTTAGCGCTCGGCGCGCAAATCGTCCGCCGCGAATTGGGAGCGGAATAAACCTCGTGTTAATCGTTTTCAAAAACACATCGTCGGTAGGGGCGCAACGTGTTGCGCCCTTCCCCACTTCAAGTCCCTCTCCGCTTGCGGGGATGAAGCAATCTACTGTAGGGGCGAGGCATGCCTCGCCCTTCCCGGCACAATCACAAACGCTTTCACACTTCGGATCGCTGCCAGCCTCTTTAACTCCCTCTCCGCTTGCAGGGATGAAGCGATCTACTGTAGGGGCGCAACGTGTTGCGCCCTTCCCCGCTTCAAGTCCCTCTCTGCTTGCGGAGAGGGATTTAGGGAGAGGTTCCCATGCCCCTTAACCTGACCCAATCACCCATCATCGGACGCCAACTGCGCCTCGATGACATCGACACCATCGGCACATCGTCGCAAACGCTGGCCGAAGATGCCATCCGCGCCGGACGCGATGAAGAAGCTGTCACCGTCATCAACTATTTCCTGCGCGAAATGCAGATCATGCATGGCATCCTCACCACATGGGTTGAGGACATCATCCGCTACATCGTGGAGAAGTCCGGCGCAGAACCCGGCATGGAAGTCCAGAGCAGCGCCGGAATCATGCGCGCCTTCAAGACCGCCGAACTGGGCATCGCCCCGCGTGACCGCTGCCTCGATGCAATCGCAGACGGAGACCGCGAAAGCGCGATTGACTGGCTCGATAAGATGCGCTTGGAGTTCAAAAACCCGCACGAGATCATGGTCGCATGGGTACAAGACCTGCTCACCTACTGCGCCACCACATGGGGCGAGGAAGCCGTTCTCGATACCATCCTGCACACGCACCAATCCATCTGGGGCGGGCGCTACGAAAATTGGGACAAAATGACACCGTGGGAGAAAGTCGCGCTGACCGTCGAAGGCATGCGCGGCGGACACTTCTCCGGCGCACGTCGGCGCGGCGATGTAGCCGTAGCCGAAGAAGATGATCGCTTCGTCATCAGCTTCGACCCCTGCGGCAGCGGCGGCGTCCTGCGTCGTGGCGATCCCGAAACCGGACGCGCCCCCTACCCCATCGCCGAACACGGCACCAATCAAGAGCCGCACCTATGGACGTGGCAAAAGACGGGCGTTCACTGGTACTGCTCCCACTGTGCCATAGCGATGGAATGGCTGCCCGGACGCAAACGCGGCCATCCACTGCGCCCGCTCGACCACACGCTTGACCACAACGCGCCCTGTGTGTGGTATGTTTACAAAGATGAATCGCAAACCCGCGATTATCACTACCCCCGCACCGGGCTGGTTAAACCAAGCGATGTACCCATCGCCGACATTCCCGGCGGCACAATCAACACCGACACCAGCGACGAGGAAGGAGGAACGACAACATAGAAACCAACGCACTTTCGTTTCCGCCGCTCACGGCTTACATGACGCTCCAGCGTTGTGTATTAGCCCCTTTAGTGGGCTTGGTTTTACCCTAGCCGGATGGCTTTAGCCTCCGGTGGGCAGCAAAAAACGTGTATTGATTAAGGAGCAATAAAATGTTTTCTCGTAAACTGTTTGCACTGTTACTACTAACCGTAGTCGCCCTCAGCTTCGGCATTGTCGCCGCGCAGGGCACCGAACTACCCAACGATGGAGCCATCGCTGGCGTGGATATGGACTTGACAGGCATCAACCTGCGGTTGGCCACCATCGGCGATGCGCCCTACGAACTGGCCTACACCTTCATCCCCATCTTCGAGGAAATGACTGGCGCGACGGTTGAAATCGTGGCCCGTCTCAACGGCTTCGACATTGACCGCAAGCTCGTTCAAGACTTTGCGACGGGCGCGGCGGACTATGACGTAGCGTGGAATCACACCAGCTTCTATTCGGCGTATGTCCCCTACCTCGAACCGTTAAACGCCTACTTCAGCGAAGAAGAACTGGCGGCGTTTACCCCGTCCACTCTCGAATCGTCCACAGTTGACGGCAACCTGTACCTGATCCCACGCCATGCGGACATCAGCGTGGTTCACTATCGCACCGACCTGTACGAAGACCCCGACAATATGGCCGCCTTTGAGGCCGAATATGGATACCCGCTGGCCGCACCCGAAACGTGGCAGCAGCTTGGTGAACAGGCTCGCTTCTTCGCTGACCCTGCCAACAACATGTGGGGGACGCAGTGGGCCG
>JACMMD010001150.1 GCA_014379235.1 Anaerolineae bacterium | reverse complement strand
TTTCCAACTGTGGGATGGCGATAGTATCATCATCTATGGTGATGGCCCTGTCGGGTTGAGCTTCGTGAAGTTCGCCCGACTGCTTGGCTTGGACGGGATTTACCTGATCGGCAAGCATCCCGATAAGCTGCAAAAGGCCATCGACATGGGCGCAACCGCCGCATACACGGTAGACGATCTCGAAGCGGCGCGTCTGGTGGAGCATAACGGGCGCAAGTTCGACGCCGTGATCGATGCTGTTGGCAAAGAGGACATCATCAATGCCGCGCTGCCGCTCATCAAGTTAGGTGGCTCGGTCTGTGTCTACGGCGCGATTGGACGGCCAGCAATTAATCTACAAATCGGCGCGGGGCCCTTCAATTTCAACCTGCTCGTCCACCAATGGCCGACGCGCTTCCGTGAACGTGCCGCGCAAGAGCCGCTTATTGCTTTGATCCGTGACGGCAAACTCAGCTATACCGAGTTTGTCTCGGCGGAGTTTCCCGTTCAGCAAGTGGCTGAAGCCTTCGCGCACTCGAAAGCCACCAGCCCTATCAAGACCCTGTTGAGGTACTAGAACTTGATTCAATCGCAAGTCCCGCACTTAAAGCAGCAAGCAGAAAGCTGGCTGCATCAGATACTTGGCGAAAAAGCGCACTTCCGCGATGGTCAATGGGAAGCCATCGAAGCGCTAGTCGAACGCCGACAGCGTGTGCTGGTCGTTCAACGCACGGGTTGGGGCAAAAGTATGGTCTACTTCGTGGCCACGCGCCTACTGCGCGCACAAGACGCGGGCGTCACGCTGTTAATTAGCCCGCTGCTGTCGCTGATGCGTAACCAGATCGACTCCGCCGCGCAGTGGGGGCTAAAAGCAGAGGCCATCAACAGCGACAACCCCGACGACCATCGCCAGATCGAAGCCGCGCTTTTAGCCGGTGAGGTTGACCTGCTGCTCATCTCGCCGGAACGCTTGGCGAATGACCGTTTCCAGCGCGACGTGTGGCCAAAACTAAAGCGTAAGGTCGGGATGGTGGTCATCGACGAGGCTCACTGTATCTCCGATTGGGGTCACGATTTCCGCCCTAACTACCGCCGCATCATGGGCGTTCTAGAAGAAATCCCGGCGGATACGCCCATTCTCGGCACGACGGCCACCGCTAATGACCGCGTAGTCGCTGACGTGGCCGACATTCTCGGCGCAACCATGAACATTCAGCGCGGGCCGCTCACTCGTGACAGTCTCGCGCTGTACCTCTACCCCGATGCGATGGATGCCGCTACTCGCCTGACGCTGCTAGCGCATCTGCTCAAGCGCATACCGGGCAGCGGCATCATCTACTGCACAACCACCCGCGACTGTCGCCTCGTGGCCGATTGGCTGCAAGAAGAAGGTCTCAACGTCAAGCCATATTTCGCCGACGTCGAAGCCACCAGCACCGAAACTCGCGCCGAACTCGAATCGCAGTTGATGAACAATCAGGTTAAGGCGCTGGTGTCGAGCATCGCGCTCGGCATGGGCTTCGACAAAAGCGACCTACACTTCGTCATTCATTACCAGCTTCCCGGCAACATCATCAGCTACTACCAGCAGATCGGGCGAGCCGGACGCGGCATTGACAAGGCGCACATCGTCCTTATGCACGGGCCGGGCGACGAGGATATTCAGCGCTACTTCATCA
>JACMMD010000011.1 GCA_014379235.1 Anaerolineae bacterium | reverse complement strand
AGGACATCGACGTGATTTTCATCGGGCCGACGGATTTATCGCACTCGTATGGTGCGCCGGGAAACCCTGAACATCCCGACGTACAAGCCGCGATGCAGCGCATTATCGACGCGGTTGAAGGCACGGACAAGATTCTGGGCACAATCGTGCGCGACCCTGCCGCGGCCAAAAAGTGGCAAGATCGCGGAGTACGCTACCTGACGCTGACCCTAGAAACGCTGCTGCGGAGCGCCTCGCGGGATTTCTTGGCGGGCGTTCGGAGCTAGAAGTGATGTGTCTGTAGGGGCAGGTCTCAGACCTGCCCCTACAATGCCAACCAACACCTGCATTAACCCGGCTGGCGACCTACGTAGCGCGCTCGTGGACGAATCAGGCTGTCGGTTGCGTACTGCTCGATGGCGTGTCCGATCCAACCGATGGTTCGCCCGATAGCAAACAAAGCCAGCGCTCGCCCCGGCCCCAACGCCGCTGCTCGTGCCAGCGTAGCCAGCGCGAAATCAACGGTTGGGTGTTCGCCGAGCAGATTGAAGGCTTCGCCGCTGATCGACTGCGCCAGCGCGACGGCGGGGGAGTCGGGGTAAGTGTCGGCGGTCAAGCGCAGCAGCAGCGCCGCACGAGGGTCGCCATCGGGATACAGCTTGTGCCCGAAGCCTGAAATCGCTTCGCCGCGCCGTAAGCGCGCCGCCAGCGTTTGTCGCACATTGGCGGCATTTGACGCGACAGCGACCTCGTTTAAGAACGCCTCGACCCGTTCCGTGTGTCCGCCGTGTTTGATGCCCTGCATGGCGGCCAATCCGCCTGAAACAACCGCATACGGTGTCGAACCTGCCGACGCGACAACCCGCGCCGCGAACGATGACACGTTCAATTCATGGTCGGCACAGAGGATGAGCGCGGCGTTCAACAGCGGCGCAGCTTCGGGTTGATCGGGCAGCCAGCCGCGTTGCAGCGTATCGACAATGCCGCTGGTTTTGTCGTCCAGATTGGCGGCGATTGCGGCCAATAGCTGCAAGATACGCGCTCCGGTTTGGGCGACGGCGGCAGGGCGCAGATCATAGGCGGTGAAATCCTCATGCGCGGCCAGAGGCAGCAGCGCTTGAAATCGCTCAATCGGTGTGAGCCTGTTCCACATGTCCGCGAGGGGGGGAACAGGCGGCGCGGCGCTTAACAGCGTATCCGCCGCGTTGAAATCGTCTGTCCAAATCAGCGCGGCCACCTGCTCGACGCTGTGTGTGACAGCCAGTTCCGCAGCATCATAGCCGCGATAGTAGACGCGCCCATTTGCGATCAACGAAATAGCCGAGTCCATGAGCGGTATGCCCCAATGCAGCGCGCCCTCAGTCAGCTTTTCGGGATTACGGCGGCCCTCTTTGCGCGCTTTCAGCTTTTGCACATCGTCGCTGTAGTAGCGTCGGGCGCGTTTACTCTCACCGCCTTCTTCCGAGCGAATCAACCCACGACTGACATAGGCATACAGCGTCGGCAAACTGATGCCAAGTTCATCGGCGGCTTCTTGAGCATTGAGGTAGAGGTTGGACATAGACCCTCAATATATTGATTGATGTATCAATGTTGACAACGTAATATAGCTATTCTACAATGACTACATTCAAACTGCAACTATATGGGAGAGAAAGAGCATGTCGGCCAACGGGACGGTTGTCAGTGAAGGACTTGAAGGTATCGTCGCGGCGCAAACTCGACTGAGCAGCGTCGATGGGCAGGCGGGGGAGTTGGTTATCGCTGGCTTTCCGCTCGAAGAATTGGCGGACAAAGCGACGTTCGAAGAAGTGATTTTCCTGCTATGGCATGATGCGCTGCCCAACGCGCAGGGGCTTGCGCGTATGAGCGCGGGGTTGGCAGCACAGCGCGCTTTACCCGCCGCGACGCTCAACTTGCTGCGCGACGTGGCCAAAGAACGTGCGTCGGTGATGGACGCGCTGCGGATGGGTGCGAGTACGCTCACGCTGCAAGGTGAGAACGCTGGCCCAACAGACCCGCGTCTCGATCAAGCGCGCCGCGATGCGCTGTCTTTGGTCGCCCGTTTCCCAACGATTGTCGCGGCTTACTGGCGCTTATTGAACGGCGAAGAACCCATCGCTCCACGCGCCGATTTGAGCCACGCGGCGAACTATCTGTACATGCTTTCTGGCGAAGTGCCAAGCGCTGAACGGACTCGCGGCCTCGAAACCTACCTGAACACGGTGGTCGATCACGGCTTGAATGCTTCGACCTTCGCGGCGCGGGTGATTATCGCCACGCAGTCGGATATGGTGTCGGCAATCACAGGGGCGGTTGGCGCGTTGAAGGGGCCGCTGCACGGTGGCGCACCCGGCCCAGCGCTGGATATGGTGTTCGAGATTGGCGAGGCTGCTAACGCCGAACCGTACCTTCGGCGCAAACTGGAAGCGGGCGAACGGCT
>JACMMD010001149.1 GCA_014379235.1 Anaerolineae bacterium | reverse complement strand
TGAGACGGTCAAGCAGCGAAGGCTCATCATAGATTTTGCGGATACTGGTGGCTTCCAGCACATAGGCCGATTTCGGTGGTGCGCTGGCGACCTGTTCCAACGGCGCGGTTTGAAGCTGCAATTCACCGCTGGCGATCTCGCGCCAACGATGGCATTTCACCCAACGCCCCGCGCCGACTTCTTCGAGCGGCGGTTTGACTTCGCGGCAAAGTGGCAGCGCCACCGGACAGCGATCCGAAAAGACGCAGGCATGAGGGCGTTCCGCCAACGATGGCGCAGCGCCTTCAATCGTTGGCAGGCGCGTTTCGAAGCCGGAAGTCGGGCGCGGCAAACTGGCTAACAAACCAATCGTGTAGGGGTGTAAGGGGCGTGTAAACACATCCCGAACCGGGCCGCTGGCCATGACCTCGCCCGCGTAAAGCACGGTCATCGAATCGCACATCTGCGCGACAATGCCGAGATCGTGCGTGACATACAGCGCGGCGGCCTCGTGGTCACGAATAAGGTCGCGGAATAGGTCGAGAATGACCGCTTCGGTGGTCACGTCGAGGCTGGTCGTCGGCTCGTCCAAGACGAGCAAACGTGGCTGAGTGCTTAAGGCCATAGCAATTGTGACGCGCTGCTGCATCCCACCGCTGAGTTGGTGCGGATAGCTGCGGGCGACGGTTTGCGGATCGGGGATTTTGACGCTGCCTAACATCTCTACCGCCTGTGACCACGCCTCAGCCCGTGATAAATGCTGATGGTGACGGGTGATCTCCGCGATTTGTTCGCCAATGGTATACGACGGATTGAGCGATGCCAATGGATTTTGCGGGACGAGGCTCATCTGTTCGCCCCAGATGCGGCGCATGTCGGCATCGGGCTTGTCGTAAAGATTTGCGCCGTCGAACAGCACCTCACCGGACGCGATGCGGGCGTTGTCGCTGAGATAGCGCATCATCGCCAGCGCGAGGGTGCTTTTGCCACTGCCGCTTTCGCCAACCAATCCATGAATTTCACGCGGGCGAATGGTCAGTGATACGTCGTTAAGGGCATTTAACCAGCGCTTGCCAAGCTTATATTCGACGCTCAGATTGCGCGCCTCAATAAGTGGTCTGTCGCTAATCATTCGCGTTCTCCCTCGTAGCGTAGGACGCGCCGCAGACCATCAGACAGCAGGTTCACGCCGATCACCAACAGGGCAATCGCACCCGCCGGAAACCACAGCGCCCAAGGAGTCAGCACGTACCAATTGCGCGCTTCGTTGACCATGCGTCCCCAATCGGGCGAGGGCGGCTGTACACCCAAACCGAGAAAACCAAGTGACGCAGTTAAAAATATGGCATAAGAAAAGCGCAGCGCTGCCTCGACCACCAACGCAGGCAGCACACTGGGCAAAATTTCGTTGAATAAAATATAGCTGGTCGATTCACCGCGCAGTCGCGCCGCTTCGATAAAACCGCTGCTGCGGACGTTGAGCGTAGCGCTGCGTATCACACGGGTAACAATCGGTGTGTACAGCAGTACAATCACGATGACGATGCCGACGTTGGACGGCCCAATTGTGCCAAGCATCACCAGCGCCAGCACCAGCGCGGGTATCGAAAGCAGACTGTCTAGTATGCGGGCGATGATCTCATCAATGATGCCGCCGCGATAGCCGATGAACAAACCGAGCGCCATGCCGAGAAATACCGAAATCAGCGTGGCAATACCGGGCAACCCGATTATGTCCCGTGCGCCCCACAAAATGCGGCTGAAAATGTCACGGCCTAAATTGTCGGCACCAAAAGGGTATTCAGCGGATGGTGCTAAACGAGCCGCGCCGGGGATTTGCTCGTCAAAACGATGCGGCGCAATCATGGGGCCGAACAGCGCCATTAACAAAAAAACGATCACTAGCAGCATACCGAGCAGCGATAAAGGCCGCTGGACAAGCTGCCGCAGAATGTTGAGCAGCGCAGTCGTGCGCCGTCGTAAAGCAGAGGGCGGGGTCGTCACCGACTCC
>JACMMD010001148.1 GCA_014379235.1 Anaerolineae bacterium | reverse complement strand
CGATGAGGACGCCGCGCCCCTCGATGAAGATTATCTGCGGGCGACGCGCTACGGAATGCCGCCCAACGGTGGTTTTGGCATGGGCATTGACCGCCTCGTCATGCTGCTGACCGATCAGCGCTCGATCCGTGACGTGCTGCTGTACCCGCATCTTCGCAGCCCTGAGCGTGAAGCTCAAGCCGCGCAAGAAGAAAAATAAGCAGAATTGTAGGGGCATGGCGCGCCATGCCCCTACGCGAACCCCTCAACGTAAATCGCAAACGCAACGATTGTAGGGTAGGGGTAGGTCTGAGACCTGCCGTTTACAGTTACCCTCTCATCGCAGCGAACGATAGAACATCCGCACGTCGTTGGTGAACAAATCAGGCGCGGAGTGTGAGCCGTAGTGCCCACCCGTGTCATAACGATTCCACTGCACGATGTTTTTATGATCGCGCTCGGCAAATGGGCGAATCGAGATGAAGTCACCGGCGAAAATCGCCACCGCTAGCGGTATCGTGGTCGGCCCTTTAACGTACTCGCTGTGGTCAACGTGAGAGTCTTCGTAGTACGAACGTGCGGCAGACGCGGCTGTGCCTGTCACCCAGTAGATCATCACATTGTTGAGCGTGAAATCCGCGTCAACGTCCTCACCGAATAACTGGCCGCTCCACGCCAGCAGTCCCGCAGGCGAGTCCATGATGGCAAAAGCGACGTTCTGCGGCTTGGTAGATTGCAGTTGGTTGAAGCCCATCATCGTATCGTTGAACCACTGGAGATGTTGCAGCGCCGCGTAATCGTCCTGCGATAGTTTCTCGAACTCGGCGGGATCGCCCGATGGGAATGAGAAAACCTGAGTGACGTGTACGCCAACGACGTGATCGCCGTCGAGTCGCCCAACTTCCGGCGACACATTTGAGCCAACGTCGTTGCCCGCCGCACCATAGCGCTCATAGCCAAGCCGTCGCATCAATTCCGCCCATGCTTTCGCGGTGCGGTAGCGATTCCAGCCGCTTTCAGTCGTCGGGCCGGAAAAGCCGAAACCGGGCAGCGATGGAATGACTACATGGAAAGCATCCGCCGGATCACCGCCATGAGCGCGTGGATTGGTCAACCGATCAATCACGCCGATATATTCCATGAACGAACCCGGCCAACCATGTGTCAGGATGAGCGGCAGCGCGTTCGGCTCTGGCGAACGAACGTGAAAGAAGTGGATATTCTGCCCGTCAATCATCGTCGTGAACTGCGGATACTGGTTGAGCTTGGCTTCCAGTTTGCGCCAGTCGTAACCGTTCTGCCAGTAATCGACCAGCTTCTTGACGTAATCGACGGTCACGCCGTAATCCCAACCAACGCCAGCAAGTTCGTTTGGATAGCGTGTCAGCTTCAAGCGCGCTTGTAAATCATCGAGCGCTGACTGCGGAATGTTGATTGTAAACGGTTTGATTTGGCTGTCGTTCGAGGTCATCGTTCCCACCTTTTTATACCCTATGACGGGGTCATTTTAGGCGGGAACAGGGACGCATTCTTGTATAAAAACGACAGTTATTCCGCTTTGCTCATACGGACGATTTGACCGGGAGTCAGCCCTACGAAGCGCTTCAACGCTTTGGTCATGTGCGGTTGATCGACGTAGCCCGCCGCGAACACAGTGTCGATGATCGGCTTGCCCTGTCGCAGCATCGCCGCCGCTTGTTCGGCGCGTTCCACTTGATAGACGTAGGTCTGCGTAACGCCCGTGACTCGCAGAAAACGGCGCTGAACGGAGCGTAACGATACATCTTTGACATCGCCTTGCAGCGCCGCATCCACAAACGTATCTCGATCCAACAAGCGATTGCGGGTGAGCCTCTCCACGAATGCCTCTACATTTTCAAAATCAGGAATTGGCAGCATTGAATCGTGAAACCAGACTGAACGACTGGTCGCTTGCGGCAAAATGGTGACTTCATTCAACAGCGCGCTAATCGGCATGTGCGGCATGAAAGCGCCGATCTTAAAACGAATCCCGAGATAGCTTGAGCCTTCTTCATGAGTAATGGGCACAGCTTCAGTCGTTGGCCCGGCGAGACACAGCCTGACATCTCCCGCCTGTTTGATGACAAGGATATCCCAACAGCCATCAGCAGCGACCATTTCATAGCCGTCGCTAATGGTCTCGGTTCGCCAAACCGTTTGCACATACGGCGAGTCGGATGGTCTATCCTCGTAGATAACGCTCATCGTCACCTTCTCTTACTGCTCTGCGCCCTGCACGCCTGAGCCTACCCGCCTATTATAATGGACACTTGCTCCTATTTGATGACGCGCATTAGCACAAATCGCAATCACCACATAGAATAAAGGATGTTTAAAGGCGTTAGTTTTTTCTCTATGGTTGGAGGCGTTCGAGTCATGGGCTTGGATCAGCAGCTTGATTATCAGGCGATGCTCGATGGAATGAGTCAGGGTGTGCTGATTTTCGACAGCGCGAATAAGCTGGTCACGCATAATACAGCCGCTCGCGCTATTCTCGGCGCTGATTTGAACATGATTCAGGATACGGGCTGGACGGCGGCGGCGGTGTTGTTCAACAGCCGCGTCAATAACCCCGACGAACAGGCAGACGCCATACGCTCCCGCGCCCTCGAATCCAGCAAGCCAGTCCGCTTTCGGCTGTATCGCTCTGGCGAATACATCCCGTGTTGGGCCGCCGCCATCGCTGGCACGAATAGCGACAAGTTCACCATGATTACCATCGATACGCCTGACTGGACAGCGATGGTCGAACTGGTAGACCGCTTTCGCAACGAAGTTCAAGATGCGGCCCACGCCACGCAGGGTCACGCCGAGTTCATTCTGCAAAGCATCCGCCACCTCGACCCGCAGGCCAATGCCGCCACGTTGAGCCGCCGTATCAGCGGCTTTACACGGCTGATCGCTACGCACATGCACCGTCTCGGGCGATTGATGCAGCTTCTCGAACGGCTGGAAGCGCTGCGCGTGGGCGGCCTGCGCGATACGGTTCAGACCAACCGCCGCAAAATCGCTATCGAGGACTATCTTGAGGAGTTCCTCGAAGAACTGGACGAGATCGGCCTGATCGACCCCGAAACCGAACCGGAAGCCGACTACCGTTCGCGGCTCACGGTCAGCATCAACAACGTTTCGGGCACGAACGGCAGCAGCGGACTAGCCGTGTGGGCCTCGCGCCCGCACCTTACGTTCATCTTGCATGACCTTCTCCGCAATGCTATCATGTACAGCATGAAGGCCACGCCTATTAAGATCGTCGTTCGCGCATCGGCGGAGACGCCGAGTGTGCAAATCGACGTGGTGGATGAGGGCTATGGAGTGCGCGGCACGGAGTTCGAGAAGGTGTTTATGCCCTTCCTGCGCGCACGTCAGCCGCAGATTATCGGTGAGTTTGGCTACGGCCTCAGCCTGTACCTGTGCAAACATGAGATCGAGGCGATGAGCGGGCGTATGTGGTTTGAGAGCGAAGAAGGTGTCGGCAGCACATTTAGCTTCAAGCTGCCCCTGTGGCAAGCGGACGACAGCGCGCCGGACTCTTCTCGTTCCGGGTCATAAACCACACTCAAAAACCTGTACCGCCGGGGTCGCACTCCCTAAGAATGCAAACCGTAACGCCTCGTCTGGACAGAGAGGCGTTTTTTATTTGGGGTGAAACGATG
>JACMMD010001147.1 GCA_014379235.1 Anaerolineae bacterium | reverse complement strand
TGGGGTATTGGGCGGTATCAGTATCAGAACCATCAGGCCGACGCTTACCGCAATATTCGCGCTGATAATCGCTTTAGCGATCCTGCGATGTGAACGAACCCAATTTTTCAGTTTTCGCATGGTCACAAGCCTTGTACAGGGAATGCCTTACTTTCAGTATAGGAAGCAAGCGCCCTACGGCCTCGTGACATACGTCCAAATTTGGAAGGGGATTGAGAATCAGCAGCTAAAACAAAAACCTGCTGAGAGCAGGTCATGAGAGCTTTCTAGCCGAGGATTTTAATCCTCGGCTTTTTATTGGCGTAAATACAATAAGGGCGGCTCACGAGCCGCCCCTACAACAGATTCTAATCCCCGATTTTCTTGCTGAAAGCTGACTAGCTGATCGCTGACAGGCTAACTGCCATCAACCAAAGCGCCCCGAAATGTAATCGGCGGTTTCTTGCTGCTGCGGGCTTTCGAACAGCGCCTGCGTCGGCGCGAACTCGATCAACTCACCCCAACGGATTTCACGCCCTTCGACGCTTTCGTCCTTACGGATGCTGTAAAACGCTGTGTAATCCGAGGTGCGTGTTGCCTGCTGCATGTTGTGGGTGACGATGACGATGGTGTAATGCTGCGCTAGTTCGCGCATCAATTCTTCGATTTTCTGCGTGGCGATGGGGTCAAGCGCGGAACACGGCTCGTCCATCAAGATCACGTCCGGCTCAACGGCGAGGGCGCGGGCGATGCACAAACGCTGCTGCTGACCGCCGGAAAGCGCCAACCCCGATTTCTTGAGGTCATCTTTCACTTCGTCCCACAGCGCCGCCTGCTTCAAACTCTGCTCGACGATGACATGTAACTTCTCGCGGTTGTTCACGCCGAGCAAGCGCGGCCCAAAAGCCACGTTCTCGAAGATGCTTTTGGGGAAGGGGTTGGGCTTCTGGAACACCATGCCGATGCGCCGCCGCACTTCTACCGCGTCCACCTTCGGGTCATATAAATTCTTCCCGTGATAGACGATCTCGCCTTCGACGCGGGCGCCGGGGATGAGGTCGTTCATGCGGTTAATGGCGCGCAGGACGGTGCTTTTGCCACAGCCCGATGGGCCGATGAACGCGGTGATTTTGCGTTCTGCGATGGGGATATTGACATCTTTGACGGCCAGCTTGGGGCCGTAGTAAATGTTGACACCGCGAATTTCGATGGCGAGGTTTCCGTTTTGAGTCATGCGAGCTTTCCGCTATAACGATTACGTAGGATGATGGCTGCTGCGTTCAGGGTAAGCAGCAGCACGAGTAAGATCACAATCGCTGCTGCCGCGATGTCGCGGAATTGATCTTGTGGTCGCGCTGTCCACTGATAAATCTGGATAGGCAGCGCGGTAAATTTCGAGAATGGGCCGTTCGGGTCGAACACGATGAAGGTCGAAGCGCCGATGACGATGAGTGGGGCAGTCTCTCCAACAGCGCGAGACATCGCCAAAATCGTCCCCGTCAGAATACCGGGGATGGCAGCGGGCAGCACCGTGTTCAAGATGGTTTGCCACTGGGTTGCGCCGAGACCGTAGCTCGCTTCACGCAGCGAACGCGGCACGGCACGTAGGGCTTCTTGGGCGTTGATGATGATGATTGGCAGAATGAGCAGCGCCATTGTCAAGCCAGCCGAGAGGATGGTTCGTCCGTTGGAGTCCGTTACGCCAAAGGCTGAACCGCTGGTGATGGCTTCAAGCGTGCGGACGAAGATCGCCAAACCGAGTATACCGTAGATAATCGACGGCACACCGGCCAAGTTGCGAACGTTCGTGTCGATCAAGCGGTTGAAGAAGTTATCGCTGGAGTATTCTTGCAGGTAAATGGCCGCGCCTAGCCCGAGCGGGAACGCGACGGCCATGGTGATCGCCAACACCCACAACGAGCCGAGAAGCGCTGTACGGATACCGGCCTGCGCCGGAACGCTGGACATGGGCGAACTGAGGAAGTTCGCGCTAATCCACGAGTGCGTTTGCAGTTCCGCGCCGGGGTACTCTGTGGCGACGCGTTCCTCGATGGCTGCGCGGTTGAACAGACTTTCCGTCACTGGCCAGCTTTCGAGCACTTCCAGCCCCACGACTTCGGTCAGTACCAGTTCGCGTAGTTCTTCAGTAGAGAGGTTGCTTACTAGCAGCTCTAAAATCGCCTCGTCAGAAATGTCATTGATGGTGCTGTCGGCGAGTTCGGCGGGGATGCTGCGCCCGCTCAACACTTGGCTTAATGGCACGGTTGTAAACAGCGATGCGTCAACCGCGCTGAGATAGTCGCGCACGAACACTTTCAATTTACGCCCGGCGTGTTCCTGCAAAATCGCCCCTAACTCGGCGTTGTTGAGTTCTTCCAGAGGTCGATCAGAGATTGCTACCGGCTCGATTTCGTAGCGCACAGCGATGAGTCCGACAGCTTCGTTCAAGACGTTCAACATCAACGTCACCAGCGCGACGACTGCCAGCACCAACGAGGCAAAGTAGAAGGCACGATACAGCTTGCCGCGCTGCTGCCGCCCTAACAGACGGCTTTTGAACTGCTCGTCATTGGGTAAGTGCGACATCTACTGGTAAACCTCGCGGTAGCGGGTCGTGATTGCGCGGCTGATAATGTTGAGGATCATCGTCATGACGAACAGCGTCAAGCCAATAGCGAAGATGCTGGTATAGTCAATTGAGCCGTAGCTCAGGTCACCGCCGCTGATGCGGGCGATGTGGCCGGTCATTGTCTCCGCTGCTTCGAACGGATTAAACGTGAAATTGGGGCCAGCCCCGGCGGCGATGGCCACAATCATGGTTTCACCAACCGCACGCGAGATGCCGACGATAACCGCTGCAAGTACGCCGGATAGGGCGGCGGGAAGCACCACGCGCACCGTAGTTTCCAACCGGGTCGCGCCCAATCCATAGCTGGCTTCACGCAGCGAACGCGGCACGGCGCTGAGTGCGTCTTCACTCATCGAGCTAATCGTCGGGATGATCATAATACCCATGATGATTCCGGCTGACGCGGTGTTATAGATTTGCACCGTATCTGAGCCAAAGATTGCGCGCAGCAGCGGCGTCATAAAGGTCAGCGCGAAGTAGCCATAAACGACAGTAGGCACGCCAGCCAGAATTTCCAGAATTGGCTTGAGGATTGCGCGTACTTTGGGACGGGCATATTCACTCAGGAAGATGGCCGCACCCATGCCCATCGGCACAGCGACGAGCATAGCAATCAAGCTGGTCATCAAGGTAGCGTTCACTAATGGCAGAATACCGAATTCGCCGATTTGCGGCTGCCAAGTAGTGGTGGTGAAAAATTCGGTCAGCGAGACCTCGCTGTTGGTGAAAAATAGCAGGGATTGATCGACCAACACGACGGCGATGCCGACGGTAGTGAAGATCGAAACCACGCCGCACAACAGCAAAAAGACCTTAATCAGGCCTTCGCCGAGTCGCGGTTGTCGGCTTAATGTGTTGGCATCCTGACGGGTGCGCTGGGCGCTACGCGCTTCGGTCAATAATCTGGCTTTGTCAAAAACGCTGGGGGCTTGTGTCGTCATGGGTTATTTCGGTTCTCTATAGTGTCGCTCGTGCAAAACAAGGCGGGAGCGGCCAATGCTGACCGCTCCCGTACCTTGAGGCAGAGGAAAATAGTGTTACATACCAGCGCTTTGCGCCACGACCCAGTTCAGACGGGCCAAGTTCAGCGCGTTCTGGTTGGCCGGGAAGTAGCCCGCTTCCACGATCAGATCATTAACGTTGGTCAGGTAGTAGTTTACGAAGTCCGCAACTTGCGGCTTCTCGGCCAAGATGCTGGCAGTCGAGTAAATGTAGAGCGGACGGCTCAACGGGTAAGTACCAGCGTCCACCGCTGCCGCATTTGCTTCGACGCCTTCAACCGGGATAGCGCGCAGCAGGTCGGCGTTCGCTTCATAGTAGGCGTAGCCGAAGTAGCCAATCGCGTAAGGGCTGCCCTCGACACCTTGAACCAATGTATTGTCGTCTTCGCTCATCTGTGGCTGGGCGGCGATGATCAACGCTTCGTCACCTTCGAACACCTCTTCAACGAAGTAATCGAATGTGCCGCTGTCGGTGCCGGGGCTGTACAGTTGGATTGGCTCGGCGGGCCAAGCGGAGTTTACATCCGCCCATGTAGCCGCAGTGCCTGAGTAGATCATATTCAACTGTTCAATCGTCAGCGCGTCGATGAAATCGTTCTCGGTGCTCACGACCACGGCCAGCGCGTCCGTGCCAACACGGAATTCGACGGGCACACGATTGATCGTGGCACATTGCGCCGCTTCTTCTTCGCGGATGCCACGGCTGGCGTTGGCGACGTCGCTCTCACCGGCTACGCAGAAACGCTCGAAGCCTGCGCCCGTGCCGATGTTGTCAATCGTCACATTGCCGCTGTAGCCTTCTTCACCGAACAGTTCAGCGACGGCTTCGCTCAGGGGGAATACCGTCGAGCTGCCAGCGGTGATGACGTCACCGGTGACGCTCAGAGGGTCAACCTCGGGCAGTTCCATAGGGGGGATCAGCACTTGATCTATGACGTGAATAACACCGTTGCTGGCATCCACGTCGGCCATAACGACGTTCGCGCCGTTGACCTGAACACCATTCTCGGTGACGTGGATGTTCAGTTCGCTGCCCATCATGTCTGCGCCAACGGCGGTCATTTCCATCGAAGGAGCCATCATAGTTGTCGCGTCTGCCGACATGACTTCGCCGGAGACGACGTGGTACGTCAGCACACGGGTCAGCAGTTCAGGGTCAGACGTGATGTAGTTGAGTGTGGCTTCGGGAATAGCCGCGAATGCTTCATTAGTGGGTGCAAACACGGTGAAGGGGCCTTCGCCGTTCAGCACTTCGACTAGTCCGGCAGCGTCCAACGCGCCGACGAGGGTTGAAAAATCTGGGTTGCCTGCTGCGATTTCAGCAATCGTTTGGTCTTGAGCCATAACGCTCACGCCAGTGGTGAGCAGCAGCACTACGACAAGGAGAGTAAGAATTCGAGA
>JACMMD010001146.1 GCA_014379235.1 Anaerolineae bacterium | reverse complement strand
TCGCCAACGATGTAGCAGTTGGTAACGGCAAGTCCAAGCGTCAGGGTTTTGATGTCAATACTCACGGTGTTCCTTCCGGTTGCGTTGGGCGGCGCATCACCCGCGCCGTGATCGTGGTGATGATTGTGCGAACTTCGTCCATTTTCAGCAGCAGCGCCACACCGATAAATACTGCCACGCCGACCAGCGATTCAATCGCAACTTGCGCGACGATGAAGGGCAGGCTGCGGTCTGCAAGCCCAAGCGCGTTCCATAGGGTGTCGATAATCAAGATCGCCAGCGTCATCACCAAACTAGCGGCAATCGTTTTGATGATCGTGCGCCCAAGCGCGGTTTCGTTCGCGCCATGCCAGCGTCGCCGCAAGAGCCACAATAATACGAACACTTCAAAGGCCGTGCCGATACTGTTAGCCAATGCCAGCCCACCGACACCGAGATTCGGAGCGTCGGGGTTGTTCACTCCGCTTAATGCGTAGGACAACCCGAGGTTTAGCGCCGCGCCACCAAGCGCTGCCCACAACGGTGTCAGCGTATCTTTGTCGGCGTAGAAGCTGCGCGCCACGATCTCTAACGCCGAGTGTACCACTAATCCGAGCGCGAAGAAACGCAGCGTACTATACACCATCGCTGACGCTGAGGCATCAAACGCGCCGCGCTCTAACAGGCGAATCAACGGCGGCCCGACAATGATGAGTCCGATGGCTGATGGGATGGTGGCGATGAGGATGAAACGCAGCGCGCCGGACATAGCCTCGCGCTTACCGCGTTCGTCCCCAAGTTCGGATAGGGCGGCCAGCATCGGGAAGATAACCGTGCCCATCGCCGTACCGATCAGCGTTTCGGGGATTTGCATCAAGCGCCAACCCCAACTGAGCGCGCTCACCGAACCTTCACCAAGCCGGGATGCGATGCTGTTCATCACCAGAAAGTTGAGGCTGAACACACCTAAACCGGCAACACGCGGCAGCATCAAGCGAATGACTCGCCACAAAACAGGATCGCGCAGTCCGAGTTCCGGCCACCAGTGCGCCCGTACACGGATTAAACCCGGCACTTGAACGCCAAGATGCAGCGCTGCGCCGATGACCGCGCCAATGGCTACACCGTACACGCCGAACGCGGGAATCAGGAACGCAACGCCAAACAGAATGCCGAGGTCGAACATGATCGGCGCGAGAGCAGGCAGCACGAAGCGGTTATGGCTTTGCAGGATGCCCATCGAGATGCCGCTGATCGAGAAGATCAGCGTACTGATGAGCAGGATACGCATGAGTTGTATGGTTTGAGCCTGCGTCGCTGCGTCGAAGCCGGGAGCGATCCAGTTGGTGACAAGCGTTGGCGCAAGCAAAAATACCACGACACTGACAAGCAGGGTGGTCACGAAGATGGTGTTGATAACGTGGCTGGCTATGCGCCATGCGCCTGCACGGTCTTCACTGGCTAAGTAGCCGCTAAAGATCGGGATAAAGGCATGGGCCAGCGCTCCGCCGGAGATCAAGGTGAAGATGAGTTCGGGGACGCCGTTGGCCGTGACGAATGCATCCCATTCGCGGCCAGCGCCGAATACATTGGCGATGATAAACGTTTGTGCAAGGCTAATGACCTTAGCCACAGCGAAGGCCAGCATCACAATCAGCGTCGAACGGGTCAGTCGTTCGGTGCGTCCGGGGGCTTGCGCGTATTCCGCCGGATTGTCGCTATTGGCGTTCGAATTCAACGCTGGTTTTTCGATGTCGGCAGTAGCCATAGGTTTCCCCTGAATAAAGTCGAGTGTCTACTATAGCAGGGGCTTTTAACCCCCTGCAAGAAAGCTAGACATTCAGTTCTTGCAGCGCGTCTTGGGCAGCGCTATAGAATGGATTGTGCGTCAGCGCAGTGTTGAAAGCGTTCATTGCCTGCTGTGGCTCACCTTGTTCCGCGAGGACTCGACCCTGCCAGTAGTAGGTCTCTTCGACATAACCCTGACTGCTGGCGAGGTTGATGTCAACGAGGCTCATCACGTCGTCGTAGCGCCCGATGTTGAAGTAGGCTTCGTAAGGGCCAAACTGATACCACAGCATCCGCCAAGGGATGTCTAGCTGGCGTGCTTGGTCGTAAGCGACTGCGGCCTCTTCGTAGCGGCCTAACCTAACGAGGGACGTACCCATGTTGAACCAAGGGGCCCATTCCTGCGGCGTGGCCCGTGCTTCGGTTTGGGCTATGTCGAAGGCGCGTTCGGCGGCTAATGTCAGGTCGGCGCGATCACCGAGGATTTCACGGACTTCACCTTCGCGTTCTTGCTCATAGACGACGATGAAGGTGCGATTGAAGTCTTGCCAGTTATCATCAAAGTCGGAGTAGGTTTCGACCAAGCCTTCGCCGTTCTCACCTGATCCGAGATAGCTGTCGTAAATGAAAACGAATTGGTCAGCATCACTGTAGCCGACGACAGTTTGGTAGTGTCCAAACCAATCTTCGCCTTCGGGCATATAGCCTGTTTCCACGATAACGGGGAAGTCGCTGGCGAGGAAGGATTTGAGCAGTTCCATCTCGCCGCCGATGCGGGTGATAGCCCGCAAGTTGGTGTGATCGTTGACGAATGCGACGATCTCCGTGGGATTGACGTTCTTATCTTCGGCGTCAGGCTTGAGATACGACGCGGCGACATCCTGCCCTTCGCGCCAACCATAGTAACTTAATGCCATCGTGATATTGGCCGGGCCGCAGTTGTTCCACGTCTGCTG
>JACMMD010001145.1 GCA_014379235.1 Anaerolineae bacterium | reverse complement strand
CGGAACAGCATCACGCGGGGCGAGATTCCAAATCGCTAGTTCGAGATCGACGATTTGATTCAGGTCTGACATGTCAGTGAGAACGCGAAATTCAATCATGCTGGAGACTATTTACCGAGCGGTTCCGCCATTAAAAGCCCAATTAACGCGGTGAGGAGACCAACGTTGAGGGTGATTATGCCAATGAGTTCAAGTAAACGCGACTCAGTATAGACTTCGACCAATTGAATGATGAAGCTGACGATAACCAGCAATATACCAATCACAACCGGCAGTCCACGCTGTTTCGCTAACAGCGCAGACAACCGCTCAATCAAGCGCGCAAGGGTAGGAGATTGGTCGATCCGCTTGAACATAATTTTATTCCACTACGCGATAGCTGCTGAACCGTTCTGCCATTGACGCTGGAAGCCTTACCGTCAACACGACACCGTTTTCGGTATGCTCTTGACCTTCAACTACTGCCGCCTCATGCAACATCGACACGAGTTCACCCTGTTGATAGGGCAGCAGCAGCTTCATGCGATACAGGGTAGAGGCTAACACATCCTCAATCGTCGTCAAGAGTCGATCCGTGCCTGCGCCCGTTTGCGCCGATACCATCACCTCAGCCGCATATTCCTGCTCACCACTGTTAAACTGAGGCAAGAGATCATGCTGCCAGAGATCGGTTTTGTTCCAAACCAGAATGCGCGGGACGGGTGGCATCTCGATTTCGGCCAAGGTATCTTCGACGGTTTCAATATGCTGAATGACGTTGGGATGCGCGGTATCAACGACATGCAGTAAGACATCGGCCTCTGTAATTTCTTCCAGCGTAGCGCGGAAGGCCACGACCAGCGTCGTCGGCAGCTTCTGGATAAAACCAACGGTATCGGTGACGAGTACACCACGACCAGATGGCAGGTCGATGCGGCGTGTCGTTGGGTCGAGCGTGGCGAAAAGCTGATCGGCAACGTAAATATCCGCACCAGATAAGGCGCGGAGCAGCGTCGATTTGCCTGCGTTCGTATAGCCTACCAACGCTACAACCGGAATTCCGGCACGGGTGCGCTGCTGCCGCTGGCTGCTGCGCTGTGTTCGTACTCGCTCAATATCGACTTTGAGCTTGATAATCTTGCGACCAATTTCGCGGCGGTCAACTTCAAGCTGAGTTTCGCCGGGGCCGCGCAAGCCGACACCACCTGCACCACCTCGTGCTGAACCACCGCCAGCTTGCCGCGCAAGATGCGTCCATTGGCGAGTCAAACGGGGCAGTCGATATTCGTACTGCGCCAGCTCGACCTGTAACGCCCCTTCACGAGTACGAGCGTGCTGCGCGAATATATCGAGGATGAGCGCGGAACGGTCAAGCACTTTGATGTTTTCACCAAAACGCTTTTCAAGTTCGCGTTGGTGACGCGGCGAAAGCTCGTCATCGAAAATGACGACATGTGCGTCCATCTCTTCGAGCGACTCTTTGATCTCTTCGACTTTGCCCGAACCGATGAAGGTTGCGGAGTCGATGCGGTTCATGTGCTGTGTGGCTTGCCCGACAACTTCCATTCCAGCGGTATCCGCCAGCAGCGCTAATTCTCGTAGTGAGTCATCTAACGTGAGCAAGGGACGGCTGCCGCGCACATCCGCGGCGACTAGAAACACCCGCTCTGAGTGATTGTTTAAGACTTGAAATTCGGTCATAGACTCTCTTTTAACTCTATCTCGCAGCATACCACGTTTTGAGGCGCTCTAGCGACTCGTCGATGCGTTCATCAGTCATACCTAAGCTGAAACGCACATATGGATCGCCACCGGGGCCATACATTCCACCCGGGGCGAGTGAGACGCGGGCCTGTGTTAGCGCATCTTCGACATATTTCGTGCTATCGCCATCCAGTACACGCGCCCACACGTACAGCGAACCGCTCGTCTTGTAACCTTCAAGTCCCATATACGGCAGCGCGGCCACCATACGATCTCGACGTGCTTGATAAATTGCATTGCGGCGGTCAATCCACGCTCTCGGTGTGTGCGTAAGCGCGGCAACTCCCGCGTCGTAGATCGGCACGAAATGGCCACTGTCCATATTGCTCTTAGTGTGGAGCAGGGTTTTCAACGCCAATGCCGCGCCAACCGCTGCACCTAAACGCCAGCCGCCCATATTGTAAGTCTTGGAACACGACATAAACTCGACTGTGCAGTTTTTCGCGCCAGCAGCTTGCAAAGCGCTGCCAGCAACATAGCCATCATAGGTGACATCGACGTAGGGATTATCGGACACCAGCAGTATATCATGGCGCATACAGAACTCGACCATGCGCGCGTAGAAATCTATCTCAGCGGTAGCACCAGTCGGGTTGTTGGGGTAGTTGAGCCATAACAGTTTCGCACGGCGCAGAACATCATCGGGTAAGTCCGATAAGTCCAGCAGATAGTCGTTTTCTTGTTTGATCGGCAGCCAGTGAACGTCACCGCCCGCCAAAAGTGCGCCCATTGAATAGGCCGGATAACCAATATCAGGCACCAGCGCGAGATCGCCTTTGTCGATGTAGGCCAGCGCCAGATTAACGATGCCCTCTTTGCTGCCCATCAACGGCAAAACTTCGGTATCGGGGTTCACTGAGACGCCAAATCGCTGCTGATAGTATTCAGCAACGGCTCTACGGAATGATGATGTTCCCTTATAGCCCGAGTAGCCATGATGGCCGGGATGCCGCGCCGACTCTTCCAGCGCTTCGATCACATGGTCAGGCGGCGGCATATCCGGGCTGCCAATGTCGAGACGAATAACGTCTTGTCCGGCGGCCAGCATATCGTTCACGCGCTGACTGATGACAGCGAAAGCATAAGGGGGAAGGTGTGTAAGGCGAGTCGCGGGTGAGGGCACAGCTTATTCCTTTTAATCGAATGGGTCGGCGGTAAGCTCATTCGGCGGCCCATCGCGCATGGGAATCATAATGTGAAATGTGCTGCCGGGACAGGTCTTTTCATCAAAGCCGGGGCTTTGTGCCCAAATCGTACCGCCATGTGCCTCGATCATGCCCTTCGCAATCGGCAAACCTAGGCCCGGCCCGCCGCCTTTGAACTTAGTTTTGCCACTCGAATGCAGCGATACATCACCGAGCGCGGAAAACGTATCGAAGATGCGCCCAAGATTAGCAGGATCAATGCCGATGCCCGTATCTGTCACGGTCAAATCGGTAAAGCCGGGAAGTTCGCGGCTGGAGATAACGATAATACCGCCATCGGGCGTGTACTTCATGGCGTTCATGATGACTTTTTGCAGCACTTGAAGCAAGCGTTCAGGGTCAGCGTAAGTGGGCGAGGCGGGTATCATGTCGCGCTGAATGACAAACTCTAAGCTGCGACGTTCCATAAGCCCGCGCAAACTGTTTTCAAGGCCATCGAGTAACTGCTGCAGCCACACAGGTTGAAAACGCAGTTGCAGCATATCTAACTCGATCAGCGATACGTCGATGATGTCCGCGATGATCTCGCGCAGTCGCTTCACGCCGCCGTCGATACCTTCGAGGATGGGCAGCACTTGAGGTACGGTAGTTGTCAGGCTGGCATCGTTCAGCATAATGCCCGTGTAGCCTTCAATCACCGTGAGAGGAGTCTTCAATTCATGGGCGGCGACAGCGATGAAATCCGACTTGCTTTTGTCCAAACGCTGAACGTGCAAACGCGCCTCGTGGAGTTGACGACGCATATCGGATAAGAGCGCGTCGGCTTCAAGAT
>JACMMD010001144.1 GCA_014379235.1 Anaerolineae bacterium | reverse complement strand
GAAAACACAATTGCGTCGGTGTTCTGGCAAGCGCGCTCGATGTCGGCGGCAAGCTGCTCCAATACCTGCGCGGCGATGTCGAAGATGCCGCGCACGAAGCGAATCGGATTGCTGCCAGAGCCAATCCACTGCTGACCAAGTTGGCTGTTTAAGAGTTCAACGGGGTTCGGTTCGATGGCGGCGAAGTCGAGGCCGTGTTCGCGGACGAAGGTTTCAAAAACGCCGTGTGTTGCTATGCGAACGTCATGCCCAGCAGCGCGCAGTCCCATGCCAAGCGCAACGAAGGGCTGCGCGTCGCCGCGAGAGCCGACACAAACAATGGTGATGTGCATAGTAAGAGGTCATGTAGGGGCAAGGCATGCCTTGCCCCTACAGAAGACTATCAGCCTATGCTTCCGCCGGGTTGTCGCAGCGTAGCGATGGTCTGACAGGCGAGACACGTTCCGTCACCACGAATGATGGCATAACCGGCCTGCGGGTCTTCGTCGTAGCGTTCGCCGTTCATGTTGAAGACGATAATCATCTCGATAACTGAGGTGCTGTCGCCGGCGATCTGAATCGCGTCACGCAGCCATGTGGCCTGCTCTTGAACACTGGTGTTCGCACCCCATGCGAAGCCACCCGGCAGCGGCCCCAAGCCTTCCGGCGAGAGATAACCAAGTTCGGTGAAGCACAACGGTAAACCGGAAGCGCGGAACGGGAACTCAGCACGCTGAATCATCAACGGGAAGAAGCGCGTCGGGTAGTTATCACGCGGGTCGCCGCCCTGCTGTGACGGCGGGATGATGCCTTCGTTATAGTGAACACCGATGCAGTCGGCATATTCGGCTACGCCTGCGTTGGCCATACCGAGATAGTAGCGATCATCGTTCCACACTGCGCCCAAGCCGAAAGCGCCTTCTGCGCCTGTTGGGGCCAGCGCGCCTGTGATGACCATGATGTCAGAGTCAACATTCTTGATCGCGCCGTGCGCCCAACTGAGCATATCGACGTAATCGGCGGGGTCGATCTGGCCGGTGGGCCATTCGCGGTCAATGTTCATCTCGTTCCAGACTTCAATCGCGTCCGGCCCGGAGTTCGAGATAGCCGACAGGAATGCCGCTAACTGCTGGTAGTAGTCATCACCATAGTTGGCGGCGAGTTCTGCGCGTTCGCCCTTGACGCTCAACAGCACCTTGAAGCCACGCTCGTGCGACCAGCGAATACGCTCATCCGCGACGGTAATCAGCGAGAAGTCACCGATCACGAACGGAATTTGCCACTTAATCCATACCATTCCGGCGGCGCGCATCTGCTCTACCGCTTCATCGCTGAACGCTTCCATCTGACCGCCGACTGGAACGGGCAGATCATTGATGGGATTCGGACGCGGCGGGCGTGTGGGTTCGGGGATGTCTGTTGGTTCGGGAATAGCGGTTGGCGGCGGCACTTCCGTCGCTGCTTGTGCGGCAGCGGTGGGCACGGCTACCGTCGCGGGAACTTGCGGTTCTAACTGGATTGGTTGTTCACCTTCGGGACGCTCTAACGTGTTGGCCACGCGCAGCGGCCCGACGATAGCGAACAGGTTTTCGCCCGTCGTCGTCAGCACATGCAGACGCAGTTGATAAACGCCGTCGGGCAGCAGAGTCGTAATCCACTGGGCGATGACGGCATCGGTGACAGGCACACTGCCGGGAAGGCTGACCGGAATCCACTGCGGCGAGGGATTTGCCGGATCATAGACAGCGGCTTCGAGAAAGTAACTTTGCAGGTTCGGTGGTTTGACCGTGCCGCGTACTTCGACTGTACCGGACACGTCGTAGACCAGTGGCGGAAACGTGATGGCGATGTTGCCATCTTGCGCGGCGGCAGGCATGGTCAACAGCAGCAAACAGCCCATCAAAAAGAGTATTCGTCGCATTGATTTATATCCTTCGCATTTAGCGATTAGCTTTCAGCCGTTAGCTGTTAGCCCTCAGTAATGAGTTATAAGGCATGAGTGATGAGTATTTTTAACTCATCACTCATTACCCATCACTTTGTACTTTCTTAGCAGGTCGCCCTTGCCAGCGTGTAATCGCGGGCGGCGAAGTTGTCGCCTTCGTTGGTCTCCGGCACTTGATTGGCCGAATCCGCGACGATGACGATACGATGTGCTTCGTTGTAGTAAGTCGCAACTGTCAGCCGCAGCTCAACCGTGAACTCCTGATTGGGGGCCAACACCGGGAAGCCGCCTGTTGTGCTGCCCTGCACGGTGTTTGATGCGATGTGGAAGTCCTGAGAGGACAGCGTACCCGTGCTGTTGGACGAGCCGCTGCCGATATTCTTCACACCTACGCGAATGGTGAATGTGTTGTTGCACTCCGGCGGGTCTTCGTCCAGTGTGATGCCTGTGATGATGATGTTGGCCTGCGTCACTGGCGTAAGGGTCGGTGACGGTGTAGGCGTGAATGGCGGCGGCGGCGGCTGTACACGTGGAACAGCGTTCAGGTCGCCTTCAACAGTGACAACAGTTGGCGAAATCCAGCCGCGTGTGCCGTTTTCCATCTGGATGAGATACCAGCCGTTGCCACGCGCACTGATGCCGATGATACGGGCCACATCGCCGTTCAGCAGGAAATCCAGCACGGGGTATTCGGTGGTGTCGCCATCGCGCACATTGGCGTTCAAGTTGGCCGTGACACGCGGCGTGGTATCAACCGGAGTCGGCGGTATTTGCGTCGGCGCAGGGGCTTGGGTTGGCGGCGGTGGCGCGATAATCGTCGGCGTCGAGAACACCGGAGCCTGTGTTGGCTGCGGCGCTTGGGTTGGTATCGGCGTAGCGATAATCACGAACGGCGGCGGATTGTTCTCCACACGTACTGGACTGACGCGGGCGAAAACCGGCGCGACTCCGGTGACGTTCACCGTCAGGCGGATTTCGTACACGCCGTCGGGCACGAGTGTCGTATCCCACACACCGAGTTCAGCGTCTTGCACCGACGACTGCTGCGGCAGGATGGCGGGCAGCCATGTGCCGTTTTCGTTGGGTGTCAAATCGGGGTTGAGAGCGCGGAACTCGATGAAGTAGTTGTTCATCTGTGGCAAGTTCGCCGAGCCGCGCAGCGTGACCTGTCCGCGCACCACGTACACAGGCGGCGGCCATGTCAAGTTGACGAACTGATTCGCTGGCGCGCCGATTGGCTCGACGATTAGCGATTGGGCGGGGATAACGGGTGTCCCCTCTGGCGTTTGCGCGTAGCCCGGCAGGATGCCGACTATGAGAGCCAGCGCAGCCATCACTACCAATGTGATGCTTCGCAATTTGGTCATGCGTTGTCACACCTTCTCTATTCAGGAAAAAGTCTGCCCTCTATTGTACGCGATTTGTTGGAGAACGGCTTATACGAGTAGCCTACGCTCCCATCTCTTGACAGCCACCAACAATGGCATTATTATTTAGCAAGCTAATGATTAGCGAAGAAGTCAACATGACTGATAGAACCGCCCTAGACGACTGGGAACTGCTGTCGCGGGTTGCTCAGGCGTATCGCACCATCTCGGATACATTCATGGAACAGGCCGACACTCATCGCGCTCAAGGCGTGGTGCTGTGCCATCTGTTCGTGCAGGATGGCGTCACGCAGACGGAGATCGGTGAACGCTTGGGCGTACAGGGCGCAACTGTCACCAACATGCTGCAACGTATGGAAGAAGCGAGCTTGATCGTGCGCCGCCGCGACGCTGAGGATAACCGTCTCGTGCGTGTTTACCTGACGGACGAAGGGCGTATGAAAGAACGCGCCCTCAATGAGCAGTTTGTGAAGTTGGAAGCGACCATTTTCGAGGGCTTTGATGAAGCAGAGCGCGTGTTGATGCGGCGGCTGCTCAAACAGCTTTTGCAGAACATGGGCGGTAAATAGGCACTTTTTTTGAGGTTTTAATTAGCTTACTAATTATATGCAGACGAATTGTTTCAGGGCTAAGTAATCTGCATTAATGACACCGAAGGAGAATTGAAGGTGAATATCGCATTGTGGATCGTTCAGGTTCTACTCGCGCTGGCTTTTGGCTTTGCGGGCTTTATGAAGCTCACGCAGTCAAAAGAAAAGCTGGCGGTTCAAATGGCTTGGGTAGAGGACTTCTCGCCAACCATCGTTCGCTTGATCGGTCTGGTAGAAATTCTTGCCGCCGTAGGTCTTGTGCTACCTGCGCTGACGGGTATCTTACCTTGGCTAACTCCGGTAGCCGCTGTAGGTCTTGTGCTGAATATGATTGGCGCGGCGATCACACACCTGCGGCGCAAAGAAAATCCGATGATCGTGGCCAATCTGGTACTTCTCGCTCTAAGCGCGTTCGTCGCTTATGGGCGCTGGTTCATCGAGCCGCTTTAGGCTCAATCGTTGTCTAAATAGTAATCTATCAACAAGGAAAATCTGACGAATGAAAGCAGTACGTATCAACGAATGGGGTACGCCCGTTCAAATCGAAGACATCGCGCAGCCTATGCCCAACAGCGATGAAGTGCTGGTGCGGGTTCACGCGGCATCGCTCAACGGTGTCGATGTGGCCGTTGTGGCCGGCTACCTGCAAGGAATGATTAGTGTGCCGATGACCATCGGTACGGACTTCGCGGGCGAGGTTGCAGCCGTAGGCGCAGACATCACGCATGTGAAAGCTGGCGACCACGTTTACGGGATGATCCCCATTCGCGGCGGGGCGTTCGCGGAGTATTCTGTCGCCAAAGCCAATGAAGTCGCGCTCAAGCCGCAGTCGTTGGATGATGTACAAGCGTCGGCTGTGCCGCTGACCGGATTATCGGCATGGCAAGCGCTGTTCAATCTGGCACAGCTTCAAGCGGGTGAATGGCTGTTGATTCATGGTGCTGGTGGGGCTGTGGGCGGTTACGCGGTTCAACTGGCGAAAGAACACGGCGCATATGTGATCGCCAGCGACATCCCCGAAAAGAAAGCGCACATTCTGGCGCTCGGTGCGGATGAGTTTATCGATGCTAAGTTGCAGCGTTTTGAAGATGTGGCCAAAGACATTGACGTGGT
>JACMMD010001143.1 GCA_014379235.1 Anaerolineae bacterium | reverse complement strand
TGCATATTAGATGTACTTTCTCCAGACGAGCGTTGGGCATTTGTAGTTGATGAACCAGATCGTTTGGCAAGTCGATATTTTATGCAGAACATCTTAACAGGAGATACACTGCTTGAAGGTCAATGTTGTAGCTTGACTACAGGTATTAACCCCGCCAGCGTGAGATTTATGGATAACGGGTTTATACAATCAAGGACTAGTACGCTGACTCGTGATTGGGAAATTCGCCATTTCGCGTACTTTTATAGCAATAACACCGTTGTCGAATTGCCAGCAATAGGTAAACGATACTATTTCGAGATTTTGGTTGATGATAGCCTGCTATACATGCAGCGCTACTCTGATATTGCGGATAGAAACTCGGATATTTACCACTATAATCCGCGCACCCGAACATCTTCTCTCGTGCTTTCAAATGCATATCCGCTTTTCAGAGACTTATTCGTTTCGGGTTAGAATTAGGCAGCGACTCATGCGCTTACTTATCTCGAATCTCACAAAATAGAGGAAACACATGGCAACTGAGCGCAAAACACTCGCATTGATCGCCCACGACGGCAAGAAAGCCGATATGGTAGCCTTCGCACTCGCGCATAAAGATGTGCTGCTGCGCTATGAACTGGTCGCCACGCGCACGACGGGACAACTCCTAACCGATAAATGTGGGCTGAATGTCCATCAAATGCTGTCCGGCCCGCTCGGCGGTGACGCGCAGATCGCCGCGCAAGTGGCCGAAGGCGTGATCGAGGCGGTGTTCTTCTTCATCGACCCGCTCGGCAAACACCCACACGACCCCGACATTCAAACGCTGCTGCGTGTGTGCAACGTTCATGATATTCCGCTGGCCACCAACGCGGCAACGGCGTCGTTCATCATCTCCACGCGAGCATTGTAAAAGCTCGTAGGGGCAGGTCTCAGACCTTCCCCTACATTCCTCATTAGGCCAAGTAACTGTAGCGAATGTTCAGCGTTTCTCCCGGCTGGAGCTCGATGCTCCAGCGCAGTAGGTTGCCGAGTTCGCGCTCCGGCGTTATTCCAAACTCGAAATTGTTGCTATCCGCCGGATAGGTGTCTACCACGTCGAGACTGTACGGGCGGTTAGCAAAACTCGTCAGCGTCAGTTCAACGATGTACTGCGTGTCCTGTGTGAACACCGCATCGCGGGAAAGCTGTGTCTCACTGCGGCTGACGCGCACATCCTGTAACATGCCGACGGTGATGCTGCCTTCGCCGCCGATAGGTGTCAGTTCGACAAAATCGCTGCCGACGAACAAGTTGCTCTGATACGTCCGCACGACACCCTCAGTGAACGGCAGCATCGTCTCATTGAGAACCTTGTAGATGATCGTCACTTGATTATCAACACGGGAATTCCACACGAGCAGCCGCCGCGCCAGAAGGGTATTTTCCGTGAGGCTGACGTAAACCGTATCGCCGGGTTCGGCACTGATATTCCCGACTTCGTAAACATGCTGAATGGTGGCCGCGCCAACCGTCGCCGCGCTCGGCTGTCCCGGCGCTGCGTAACCCGCGATGATCTGGTTGGTGGATGCCGCCGCAATCGCGTCGATCTGCTGCGATATATCCACCCGTCCGGCGATCAAGCGCACGTCAATCGCGTCCAGCGTCAGCGCAGTATTGGTAATCTGCGCGAAAAAATCGAACTCGACAGTTTCATCAATCCCGTCGCTGTCCGCTTCGCCCGTGCCTGCATCATCTGCCAGCCACATATCGTATTTCGGTATCCAACCGATGCCGCTCAACAGATATTCGAGCGAGACTTCGCGCACATCAGAGTCCACACCGCTTTGCCATTCCAACACGGCAGGGCCGGCGCTGCGATTGATACGATAATCGGCAACACGCTCTCCGTTTTCGCGCAAGATGAGCGTATCGACAAACGCCGTCGATGGCAGAACAACCTGCACATCTGCGCCGCCGGGAAGCGTGATGTCGTCACGCACAAAAGCGATGTCATTGAGGAAAACTGCCACCTGATCGGGCTGGCTGGTGTAGCTGATTTGATCGGCTGACAGAACGGGCGCAGCAAAACACAACAAAACGACGAACAACAGGGGTAAGAATTTCACTTTGGACATGACGCAGTACCTCATCTTTTTGGCTAAAAGCTGACAGCTAATTGCTAACGGCTGATTACCCCTTCTTCTGTGCGCGACGAGCGGCCAGCGCCAGAATGCCATCAGTCAGCGCCGCTTCGACCATCGCAAACACCAGCAGCCCCAAGCCGAGAAACACGCCGTAAGAGACCGTCGCCCAGATTTCGCCATAAAAGCCGAGATTCAGGAAGCGCAAACCCCAATCACCGAGCGCCGCGAATCCACCTGTTAGCAGCCACGCGCCCGCGTCCGACGTTTCTAAGCTGCCGTTGACGAAGCGGGTCAGCCCATACAGCAGCAGCCCCGCCACCAACACACGGGCGAGAATCACCATAATCTGCGTCAGCACCACGTAAGTGCGCTGCTGGGCCACCGTGGAAACCAGCAGCCCTACTGCCGCATCAAAGCCAATACCCGTGATCGGCAGT
>JACMMD010001142.1 GCA_014379235.1 Anaerolineae bacterium | reverse complement strand
GCGAAAAGGTCGCCGCCAGTGACGCCAATGCCGACGGTTTCGTACCATTCGGCAACAGCTCGGAAATAAGGAACGACCAGCTTATCGACATAATCATGGATGTTTTCGGGCAGTTGGTCAGCGTCTTTGACGACAAAACCAGCGCGGCAGTTAAGCGCGCCCCACAAGCCAAAGGCGGTCACAAACGGGTCGCCTTGCTGGATGACGCGGCTTGATGGGCTGGCCAAGCCGAGCGAAGTCCGTTCGCCGCTCGACAGCATCAGCGTCACCGAGTGTGGAATGCCGTTCAACTGCATTAAGCGCACGGTTTCGTATTCGGTCATTCCCGGCTTGAGGCCGAAGATCACGTTGCGAACCGACTGCGATGAGTGACAGGCTGCGAACTCGAACGCCGCAAGTTGATCGACCTCGTTGATGATACGCAGTCCGTCGACGGGGTTCATGAACAGCGATGTCGCGTTGCTGACGCAGCTTGAATCGCCTGTCAGTTGGCGCAGGGTATCGACTAAATAGGACGGAACTTCCAGCCACGAATCTGGCGTGTCGGTTTTGCGTTCATCGAAGTATTTCCAGCCGGCCACGCCGACGCGAGTATCCGCGCCGATGCCGCATAGGTCGAAAATCTCGGCTAACGATAGGCTGTCGCCGCGAGGCTGCGCGAGTAGGCTGAATGATTGGTAAAGAATAACGTTGATTTCATACGGAACGATGTTGGCGTAACTCCAACCTTCGTTGCCGACGAGCAGCGTCGGCTTATGACCAGCGCGCAGGATGAGCAGCGCTTCTTCAAAACGCGGATCGTAGTTCGTGAGATAGGCGATGTTGGCGAAGTGTTCCCGATCTCCGTAGACCACCAGCACATCAAATCCAGCGCTGGCCGCTCGTTCGAGAGCAGCGGCGCAGCGCGCCTGAAAGACCCCCGCAGGGATTCGCGGTTCAACGGTTGGCATACCGAAATCGGGAAGTTGCAGCGCGGTGAGAACGACATCGGTCATGAGGGCCTCATAAATGTTGTAGGGGTAATTAAGGGCAAGGCATGCCTTGCCCCTACAATGATTGTGATTATTTTTAGAAGGGCAGTATCCGCATGAGGGCTTCGTTCATGGCGGGGAACTGCTGTACCAGAATGACCTGCGCTAACCAAATGGTGATGGTGGCGTTCATGACGAACACGCCTTGAATCTGCATCCCGCCGCTCACTTCGGTGGTCACGGTGCCGCGCATGTCAGTTTCCGGGCGGAACAGCGTACTGATGGCGATGCTCACCAGCAGCACGATTCCCAACCACAACGGGAACGCGCCTTGCACGATGGCCGCCAGCAGACACGCGCCCGCCAGCCCAATCGACAGATACATCACCCACTGCGTTTTGGTCTCGCCGAGAATGATAGCGGTGTTGTGCAGACCTGCGGCTTTATCCATGTCGTAGTCGCGGAGTTGATTATAGAGCTGGCCGTAGACCGAGATCAGCGTGACGCAGGCCGCCACAAACCAGACGATTCCCGGCTGCGCGTCGTAGATGAAATAACCGCCGAGCAGCAGCAGACCGCTCAACATCAGCGAATGTGAAACGATGTCGGTGACGGGCCACGCCTTGAGGCGCACTGGCCGCCACGAATACAAATGCGACAGCAGCAGCGTAGCGATGCCGATGCCAAGCACTTCCAATCCGCCAAGCGCATACAGAATCAGTGTGGCGGCGGCGACGACGCGGCAAGCGGCATAACCAAAGCCTGTGCCAATTTCGCCCATCGTGATCGGGTTACGCGCTGCGCGGGCAGGATCACGGGCGTCATCGGGGGCATCCTCGATGTCGTTAATCATAAAGGCATAAGCGACTGCAAGAATATTGGCGGCGGTGACAGCGACCAATCGCCAGTCCAGCAGGACGCCGTTTGGTCGGGCGGCCAGCAGCGCGCCGAGAATAGTTAATGGCACGACAAAAGGAATATATTCTTTCCAACGGGTTAAGCGGATGAGACCGCGAATTTGCACAATAACTCTGGATTGGTTCAACTGAACAATTCCTCCTGCTTGTCTATCTGATATTGTCTGTATACGGATAAAACCCGAAGAACGTCGCTGTGTTACGGTAAAGTCAGCAGAAGCAGACGACGTATCCCCCCAATATTGCTCCAACTTTAGTCACTTTCAATATAATTGCAAGTTTCAACTTTGCCATCCGTCGTTCGGCGGATGTGGACTGGAACTGGAAAGCCCCCTAACGGCAGTGTATCATCTCGCGCATGATGATCCTGCATAAACTCAGCTTTATAGTCCTGCTCCTAGCGGGGTGCAGCTTTACCCATGTCGAACCTGTCGCGCAGTGGCCGACGGCAACGACGCTGCGTGTGGTGCAAACGACGCCAGTTCCCACGCTTGATCGTGATTTGCAAGCGGTAGCGGGCGCGTCTACCGAACCGTCGCCAACCAGCGAAGCCTTGAGCGCGAACAGCGATGGTGACGGTGAAACCTGCCAAGCTACCGCAGGTGAACTGACGCTGCACACAGTCAACGCACAGATTGACTACCAGACGCATTCGGTGGTGGTTGAACAGGCTGTGCGCTATATCAACCACACCAACGACACCCTCGCGCAGATCGTCATGAACGTTGAGGCCAACTATCGCCCCGGCACATTTACGCTCGATAGTATATCCATGCAAGGCGAGATGGGTTTGACTTATGAACTAACTGGACGGCGCTTGACGGTGGAACTGCCGCGTCCGCTCGAACCCGGGTGTACGGTTAATTTGCGGTTGGCGTTCCGACTCGCTGTGCCGAACATTCTCGCGGGGAGTGTCGACGCTTATCGCGGCTTTCTAGGCTACACGCCGCGCCAGATGAATATGGGTCATTGGCTGCCGACGGTGGCCGTTTATATGAACAGCGATTGGATTACCCGCGACGCGACGTTCATCGGTGAACAGGTCGTTCTCGATCAAGCGGATTGGGATGTGTCCATCGAAGTGAGCGGCGCATCCGAGTCGTTGATGGTTGCGGGGCCGGGTGTAGAAACGAATATCGGCTCACGCAGTTGGCACTTTGACCAGCGCGGCGGGCGAGATTTCACCATCAGCTTGAGCGAAGAATTCAATGTGGTGCGCCAACTGCTGGATAATGGCATCACGGTTGAGGTGTACACGTTTGATGATGCAGTGGTGACAACTGATAACGGGCCGGTAGATGGCGCGGCGTTCGCGCTGGTTCATGCTTCACGCAGCCTTGCGATGTACGCCGATTTGTTCGGTGACTTTCCGTATGCGCGAATGGTGGTGGTGCAGGGCGATTTCCCCGATGGCATGGAATTTAGCGGCATCGTGTTTGTCAGCGGCGATTGGTTTCGCTCGTTTACTGGCAGCGCGGCTTCCTATTTGATGTTGATTACGGTGCATGAGGTTTCGCATCAATGGTGGTATGCGCGTGTCGGCAGCGACTCGGCGCTAAACCCTTGGTTGGACGAAGCACTGGCAACTTACAGCGAATATGTGTTTATCGAGGAATATTACCCCGATCTGAAAGACTGGTGGTGGACATTCCGCGTTGACCCCTATAATCCACAGGGCTACGTGGATGAAACCGTTTATGAATTTTCGAGCATTCGTGAGTATATTAATGCGGTATACTTGCGCGGTGTACGGATGCTCGATGCACTGCGAAATGATCTTGGAACAGAAGCGTTTTTCGCATGGCTGCGGCGTTACGCGGAAGCAGGGGCGGGGCGCGTAGTGACACCCGATCTCATCTGGTCGCTGCTGACTCAAGAGCAGTTCGACGCGACAAGGGCCACTCGACAAATATATCTCCGTGATGCAGTATTGTAATGGTTTATTGATGTACAATATCTGCTAACGAGTATTCTTCACAGGATATTACAATTTGTTAAGAAATGTACCGTAATTCTAAGGTCATGGGAGCAAGAATTGGCTTATACTAACTGAGAAAGTTTCGTCTCATTGAGAGGGCGATGCATATGAGCGGCGAACAACAAAGCCACGTCTTGGTCGTGGACGACAACGAGATGAACCGCGATATGCTGACTCGGCGGTTGACGCGGCAGGGCTGCATCGTCGCAATTGCGGAGAACGGTTATCAAGCCCTAGAAATGATTCAGGCGCAAGCAGCAGAGCTTGACCTGATCTTGCTTGACATCATGATGCCCAAACTCAACGGCTATCAGGTCTTAGAGCAGTTGAAAGCGGATCCGCAGTTACAGCATATCCCGGTGATCGTCATCTCGGCGGTGGATGACCTTGAGAGTGTAGTTCGATGTATCGAGATGGGGGCTGAGGACTATCTGTTCAAGCCGTTTAATCCGGTGCTGTTGAAGGCGCGCATCGGCGCGTCGTTAGATAAGAAGCGTCTGCGAGATCAAGAACGCGCTTACACCGAACAGATGTACGCGGCAATGCAGGAAGCGCAAGCGGTCAAGAGCGATTTCTTGACGCTGGTCGCTCAGGAGCTAGAAGTTCCGGTGAGCACGATCCGCGCTCATCTTGAACGTTTAGCGGGAGAGCAAGCGGGACACCTCAGCGCCGCACAATCGGAGTCAGTGGAGACGATTGGTTCGAACGTCGAACACATTGTGGCAATCCTTGCAGAACTAGCGAACGAGACGCGCCTGACGTAAAGGTTGGCCGTTCGCTGTAGAGTCCGGTTTGGCGAGAGGCAAAGCGCCTTACCAAACCGCTAGGGGGCGAGTACAGAGGATGAGCCTACAAAACATCGACGTATTATGGGTATTGGTTAGTTCCGGCCTCGTTTTTCTCATGCAGGCCGGGTTCTTGTGCCTAGAGACCGGCCTCACCCGTAGCAAGAATAACATCAACGTCGCACTTAAAATTCTGGCGAACTTCGGCATCACGCTGGTGCTGTTCTGGGCGTTCGGTTTTGCGTTCATGTTTGGTGCAAGCGGCGGCGGTTTGATTGGCACGAGCGAGTTTTTCCCCGACGTAAACCGTGTGAGCGCGGGCGTCGACAGCACGACACTGCTCACTTATCTAATTTTTCAAGTGATGTTTTGCGCGGTTGCCGTGACGATCATCTCCGGCGCGGTAGCCGAACGGATGCGTTTTGGCGCTTACCTGCTGATTACGGCGTTCGTCGCTGGTCTGGTTTACCCGGTCTTCGGCCATTGGGCGTGGAATGGGCTTTCGGGCGGCGCGGCGGCTGGCTGGCTAGGATCACGCGGTTTTGTCGATTTTGCAGGCTCAACGGTGGTTCACAGCGTTGGTGGGTGGTCGTCTCTAGCGATCTTATTGGTGATCGGCACACGCGCTAATCGTTTTGGCGCAGATAACATACCCCGCAAAATACCCGGCGCGAACGTTCCACTTGCCGCGTTGGGCGTGTTCATACTGTGGTTCGGCTGGTTCGGCTTCAACGGCGGCAGCGTACTGCATATCAATGATGTCACCGTGAAAGTCATCGTCAATACCGTCATTGCTGGCGCGGCGGGTATGACCGCCGGACTGCTTTGGGGTTATTTTCGGCGCGGACGGGCTGAGGTCGATCTGGTCATCAACGGTGCGCTGGCTGGCCTTGTTGCTATCACCGCGAACGCTTTTGCAGTGAGCATCGGCGCGGCGCTGGCGATTGGCGCGTTGGGCTGTCTTGCCATGATTTTGGTGGACAATTTGCTAGTGCGTTTCCGTGTTGATGATGCCGTTGGCGCGATTCCGGTGCATCTGGGAGCGGGCATCTGGGGCACACTGGCGGTTGGTCTGTTTGGACAGCTAGAACTGTTGAACACCGGGCTTGGGCGTGGCGAACAGATACTCATTCAACTGGTCGGGATTTTCGCGGCGTTCGTATGGACGTTCGGTATCACGTATGTGGTGGCGAGGGTATTGAATCGAGTCGCGGTTATGCGTGTGTCCGCTCACAGCGAACACATCGGCCTGAATGTTTCCGAACACAGCGCGACCACCGAAACGCTCGACCTGTTTCTGGTCATGGAAGAACAATCGCTCACGGGCAATCTCGCCTTGCGCGTACCTGTTGAACCGTTTACCGAAGTCGGGCAGATCGCAGAACGCTACAACCTTGTGATGGATGTTCTCGAACGAACCGTCGCTGAAACCGACGCGATTGTGCGAACCGCGATGGATGGCATTGTCACTTTCAGCAAAGAAACGCTGGCCGTCACCAGTCTGAATCCGGCTGCTGAGAACATCTTTCGCTATTCACTCGCACAGTTAGGCGGTCAGCCAATCACCCAGTTAATTGGGCCGGGGTTAAAACGTGTCGGTGAAAGCGAAGATCAGGCATTCCATCGGGTTCTCTCGGAACTCGTCGCCGCTGATTCGTATCGTGAGTTGGTTGGCAAGCGGGCCGACGGCTCGACATTTCCGATTGAGGTGTCCATAACCGAAGCCAATATCGGGCGTGAGCCGTTTTATACGGGCACATTCCGCGATATCACCGAACATAAACGGGCACAAGAAATGCTGCGACGGCGTGAAGAATACTATCGACTGCTGATCGAAAACGCTACCGACATCATCCTGATTCTTGATCGCAACGGCTTGATGCGCTACGGCAGTGCATCGGTAGAGCAGGTAGCGGGCTACAACCCTGAGCGTATAATCGGCAGCAGCGTGTTTGACTTGATACACCCCGACGATGTGGAGCGGGTGCGGGCGGTATTTGAACAGGCCGCAGATCGACCCGGCCCCAGTTCGTTGTTTGAATTTCGGATGCGGCATCGGGATGGCACATGGCGCTCGATGCAGGGTATCAACAATAACCGTCTCGATGATCCGGTGGTGGCTGGCATCATCGTCAACGTGCGTGATATCACCGAATTGAAGCAGGCCGAGCAAGAACTTGACACTTCGCGCCAACGATTAGCGCTGCTCGTTCAACAAACACCGCTGGCGGTCATCGAGTGGAGTCTCAATTTCGAGGTCATCGACTGGAACCCCGCCGCCGAGCGTATGTTTGGCTTCAGCAAGCGTGACGCGCTGGGACGCCATGCCTCGAACCTGCTTGTGCCGGATAACGCACAAGATGAAGTTCAAAAAGTATGGGACACGCTAATTTCCACGCGCTCGGCCAATCACAGCACTAATGAGAACGTCACCAAAGATGGCCGCAGGCTGATTTGCGAATGGTATAACACGCCGCTGATCGACGCAGATGGCAGCGTGATCGGCTTTGCATCGCTCGGCTTGGATGTCACCGAGCGCGAACACGCTCAGGACGAACTGCGCCGCCAAAACGAATATTTAGGGTCGCTGCACGAAACGTCGCTGGCGCTGATGAACCGTTTGAACGTTTCCGACCTGCTGACCAAACTCGTTACCGACGCCTCACAAATGGCTGGCACGGAGAATGGCTATATCTACCTCGTGACACCAGAGCGCGACGCACTGGAGCTTGAAGTTGGCATCGGTGAGTTCGCGGCGTGGATTGGTTCACGAACGAAAAAGGGCGAAGGTGTTGCAGGCCGCGTCTGGGAAACTGGCGCACCGCTGAATGTAGACGACTACACCACTTGGGCGGGTCGCATCCCGAATCGAGACTACGGCATACTGCGGGCGGCAGTGGGTGTGCCATTGAAGACCAGCGCGGAAGTCATCGGCGTGATTGGTTTAGGGCATGTCGGCGGCGAAAAGCGCTTCACCACAGCAGACATTCAACGCCTCTCACGCTTTGCCGAACTCGCGTCGATTGCGCTGGATAATGCCCGTTTGTATACATCGGCGCAGCAAGAAATCACCGAACGCCGCCGCGCACAGGCTTCGGAACACGAGCAGCGCGTTTTGGCAGAGGCGCTCCGCAGCACGGCGACGGCCTTAAGCAGCACACTCAAACTGGACGAAGTGCTTGATCTGATTTTGGATAATATCAGCGAAGTTGTACCTTGGGCGCACACCGCCTGTATTATGCTGGTGACTGAGGCTACGCACGAGGTTTACGTTGCCCGCCATCGGGGTTATGTTGAGCGCGGCTTAGAAGAATATGTCAAGTCGGTGCGTTTCCCGATCTCGAACGGCACGAGTTTTGACGTGATGTACCGGACGCGCCGCCCCATCAATATCCCCGACGTGATGCAATTCGAAGGTTGGGTCGACTCTGAACCGACAGCGTGGATCGCCTCTAACGTTGGCGCGCCGATTCAAATGAACGGGCAGGTCGTCGGCTTTATCGATTGTGACAGCAGTATCCTCAATGCGTTCTCGTCGGAAGATGCCGAACGGCTGCTGGCCTTTGCCGAACAGGCGGGCGTGGCGATGCGGAATGCGCGACTTTACGAAGACGCGCAGCAGGAAGTGCTCGAACGCCAGCGCGCCGAAGATGCCGAACGCGATCAGCGCTTGCTGGCTGAAGCACTGCGGCGAACGGCTGCGGCGGTGAGCGGTACGCTTGATCTTGACGAAGTGCTTGACCGCATTTTGAACTACATGGCATCGGTTGTGCCGGGTGATTTGGCCAACATTATGTTGATTGAGGATGGCGTCGCTAAAGTGGCCCGTCATCGCGGTTATACCGAACGCGGACTCGAAGAACAAATCCTATCGATGCAGCTTCCTGTAGCCGAAACCTCGACCCTACGCCAGATGCAGGAAACCCGTAAACCTCTGGTGATTGGCGACATCCACAAAGAATGGGAGTGGGTTGCGGTGAGCGAATCGGCGTGGATGCACTCGTATTTGGGCGCGCCGATTTCGTACCGCGCTGAGGTGATCGGCTTCATCAATCTCGACGGTGATGAGGTTGGTCTGTTCAATGACCAACACGCCGAGCGCTTGCAAGCTTTTGCCGATCAGGTTGGAATTGCGATTCAAAATGCGCGCCTGTACAAATCCGCGCAGGATGAAATCGGTGAACGCCTCAAGACGGAGAAAGAACTGCAAAAGGCAAAAGAGGCCGCTGAGTCTGCCAGCCGCGCCAAGAGCGCTTTCCTAGCTAATATGAGCCACGAACTGCGGACGCCGCTCAACGCCATCATCGGCTACAGCGAAATGCTGCAAGAGGATGCGACTGAATTCGGCTACGACGACTTCGTGCCTGACCTCGACAAAATTCGCTCCGCAGGCAATCACCTGCTCGATTTGATTAACAACATTCTCGACCTGTCCAAGATCGAAGCGGGCAAGATGGAGCTGTATCTCGAACGCTTCGAAGTGACCAATATGCTGTATAACGTGGGCACGACTATTCGTCCGTTGGTCGAGAAGAATCATAACGTGCTGACGGTGGAGTGCCCGGAAGACATCGGCACGATGCGCGCCGACCTCACCAAAGTGCGGCAGACGTTGTTTAATCTGTTGAGCAACGCAGCCAAGTTCACCGATCATGGCACGATCAAACTGGTGGCCTCACGCGAAGTCGATGAAACGCAGTCGGGGCGCGAGTGGATACTGTTTGAAGTCCGCGATACGGGTATCGGCATGACGCCTGACCAGTTGAACGAAGTGTTCAAGGAATTCACACAGGCGGACGCTTCAACCACACGAAAATATGGCGGCACGGGTCTAGGGCTGGCGATCAGCCACCGCTTCTGTCGCATGATGGGCGGCGACATCACCGTCGACAGCGAGGTGGGCGAAGGCTCGACGTTCCTCGTTCGTATCCCGACGGATGTGACCGAACCCGTCATGCTATCGCCCATGATGGATGAAGATGACGACATCGAGCCGCCTAAGGGCGAAGGTGTGGGCACGGTGCTGGTCATTGATGATGATCCGGTTGTGCGTGACCTGATTGCGCGCCACTTATCGAAAGAAGGCTTCCGTGTCGAGGGCGCGGCTGGCGGCGAGGATGGTCTACGCTTGGCGCGAGAACTGCATCCCGACGCGATTACGCTGGATGTGTTGATGCCGGGTATCGACGGTTGGGCAGTGTTGTCGGCGCTCAAGGCGGACGCTGAATTGGCCGATATTCCGGTTATCATGCTGACGATCACCGACAATAAGAACATGGGTTTCGCGCTTGGCGCATCGGATTACCTGACCAAGCCGATAGACCGCAAACGCCTGAGTTCGCTCTTGAGCCGCTATCGTCCAAGTCCGCGCAGTGCCGATGATAGTGACGGTGGCACAATCCTGATCGTCGAGGATGATAAGGATATCCGCGAAATGCTGCGGCGCTCGATGGAGAAAGAGGGCTGGATGGTGAGAGAAGCTGAGAACGGGCGTGTCGGTATCGAGATACTTTCCGAAGTGCGCCCGAATTTAGTGGTGCTTGATTTGATGATGCCGGAAATGGATGGCTTCCAGTTCGTCTCCGAGATGCGACGTGTGCCGGAATGGCGCACTATTCCGGTTGTGGTGGTGACGGCGAAAGACTTGACCACTGATGAACGTCTGCACTTAAACGGATATGTCGAGCGCATATTGCAGAAAGGCGCTTACAGCCGGGATGAACTACTGCGCGAAGTGCGTAATCTGGTGCATTATAGCATTCAGTCGCGGAACGAATCGCGCGGCGAGAGGGAAGCGGGAGAAGAAGTCTAACAATGGCGAAAATTTTGGTGGTAGAAGATAACGAGATGAATATGGACATGCTCACGCGGCGGTTGCAGCGCAACGGCTTCGACGTGGTGATGGCTATCAATGGGGCGCAGGGCGTCGAACTGGCGCTGACTGTGCATCCCGTTCTCATTATCATGGACATGAGCCTGCCCGTATTGGACGGCTGGCAAGCGACCAGACATATTAATTCCGCGCCGGATACCT
>JACMMD010001141.1 GCA_014379235.1 Anaerolineae bacterium | reverse complement strand
CGGCGCTGAAGGACAATCCGACTTTTACTTCCTCGAAGAAGTCCCTTGGACGATGTATTTCGACAACGACATTGGGCTGCACGGCACATACTGGCATGATGGATTCGGTTATCGCCGTAGTCATGGCTGCGTAAATCTGTCGATCACTGACGCAAATTGGCTTTTCCAGTGGGCAGAATCGGAGTTCGACCCGAATGTGCCCGATGATCTCGGCGCGGCGGTGTATGTCTACAGCAGCGGCGATTACTCTTAGCTACAGCCGCTAAATCTGCGATGTTTCACAATAAGCGCCTACTCAGTTGGGCGCTTATTATTTCTCTGGCTGACCATTGCACTGGCGACAAAGCGCGCTATGATGTGGACATTCGCCGGACGATACCACGATTGCAGCCTGCGTGTCTGGCATGGAGCTTAAAGCGTGCAGAACACATTTTACCGATTAGATACACGATTGACTGACAGCCTACACGACCACATGGCGCGCTATGGTTACGAACGCCTCGACACGTCAATCATCGAAGCCGCCGATTTATTTCTGACCAAAGCTGGCGACCAATTAATTGACAAGCTGTTCACATTTGACCGACGCGGACGGCAGCTTGCTCTACGCCCTGAATTCACTGCCGCCGCTGCCTATCATTACGTGATGAGTATGGACGATCAACAGCCTGTTGTCCGTTGGCAGTTCAGTGGCCCGATTTTCACCGATGACACACGCGCTGACCATCGTTATCAGCAGCACAGCGTCGGCGCGGAGTTGATCGGCATGAGCGGTACTGTAGCTGAAGCGGAAATTATCGCACTGGCGGCACACGGTGTCATATTGCAAGGCGTTACCAATTGGCGTTTGGTCATCGGCCACGTCGGGCTTACCCGCCGCTTGCTCGAACGTTTTGCGCTCGACAGCCGAACACAGCGTTTCTTGCTCAATCACCTATCCGCGTTGAAAGACCCGGCGCTCGGTAAAGACCACATTCTTCGAGCGCTCGATAGCCTGCTGCTTGGGCGATCATTAGTCAACGGCGAGGGCGAGTCAAATGCTAGTCTGTGGACTGCCGCGCCACAGGACGAACATAACACCGCGCAAATGCTCGATATTCTGCTCGACGCGACGGAACGTGGCACAACGTTAGGCGGGCGAACTCGTCACGACATCGCTCAACGATTGCTTGAAAAACGCCAGCGCGCCACTGAACGCGATCAGATTGTGGCTGCTTTGGATTTCTTGCTCGAATGGGGTGCGATCAAAGCACCGCCGGACGAGGCCTTCGCCGCGATGGAAACTTTCATTGCGGCGGATGATACTATCGCACGAGGCATTCTCGCGGATTGGCAAGAGGTTCTCGGACAGCTCAACGCCTACGAATTACCCGCGCAGCGTTTAACCATCCAGCCTGATCTAGCGCGCACTTGGGATTATTATTCGGGCATCGTGTTTGAACTTCGCACGGATGATGGTCTGCATATCGGCGGCGGCGGGCGCTACGATGAACTGGCGCAGCTTGTCGGCGGACGTGGTAACGTCCCTGCGGTTGGCTTCGCCTACTATATGGACGAATTCATGAACGCGCTGCCGCAGAACGAGGTTGAACGAGAGCAGCACCTTATCATTCGCATCAATAGCGATAACGATCTAGCGGAGGCGCGTTGGGCGCATCAACTACGCAATCGCAGCTTACAGGTCGTACTAAGCCCTGCCGATAACGGCGCGGCGGAAGTTGACCGCACCGATAATCTGCTGTGGAATGGCAAAGTGTTTTCCCTTTCTCAAATTGACGCTTTCGTAGCGGACTGGAAGCTGTTTAATTCATGATTAGCACGAGCAATATCACTCTCGCGTTGCCCAGTAAAGGCGCGATTGCCGAACCAACCATTAGCTTTCTGCGGGACTGCGGGCTGCGTATCGACAAGCCAAACCCGCGCCAGTACACAGGGTCTATACCCGCAATTCCAGCGATGAATGTGCTGTTTCAGCGTGTGACCGATGTGCTGTACAAGGTCGCGGATGGCACGGTGCAGCTTGGCATCACAGGGCTAGATGTCGTCCACGAACATCCGAGCGAGAGCGTAGTTGTTATTCATAACGACCTCAAGTACGGACATTGTGATCTGGTGGTGGCCGTGCCCGAAGCATGGGTCGATGTCGAAGGCATGGCCGACATTGCCGATATCGCGCTCGACTTCCGTGAGTACAAGCGCCGCAATCTGCGCGTTGCCACCAAATACACCAATCTGGCGCGACAATTTCTCCATGCTACAGGCATCCACCACTTCACATTGGTCGAGGCCGAAGGCGCAATTGAAGCCGCGCCGACGTTGGGCTATGCCGACATCATCATCGACCTCGCGCAAACGGGCACAACCCTGCGCGAGAACCATCTTAAAGCGCTCGGTGATGGCGTTATTGTTAAGTCGCAAGCGTGTTTAATCGGCAACCGTGATGTGCTGCGCGCTAACCCTGAAATGCTCGACACCGTTCGCATGTTTCTGGAATATGTTGATGGCGCGATGCATGGCCGCCGCTATTATCAGGTAACGGCGAACGTTCGCGGCACAGATGCCGAAGATGTGGCGCAGAAGGTTGCCAGCAATCCGCTGACACAGGGTTTGCAGGGGCCGACCATCGCGCCGATCTACGCAGTGCCCGCGAACGGCAGTCAGCCCGCAAGCCACTGGTATACCGTAACCATTATCATCGCCAGCAATCATATGCTGCCCGCAGTAGAGCATCTACGCGCCATCGGTGGAACGCAGACGATTGCCGTTCCCGTGCATTACGTCTTTTTGGAGAACTCGCCTACGTTCCTGCATCTATTG
>JACMMD010001140.1 GCA_014379235.1 Anaerolineae bacterium | reverse complement strand
TCATGGACGCGCTGATAATCGTCGGCACGGGTGATGCGTCGATGTGGAACTTGCCGTTGGGGTTGGCGCTGCTGCGTGGTGACTTTGGCGAAACGCTGCGCTGGCACGCATTCCTCGCGGGTTCGGTGATAACGACTTTGCCGCTGGCGATTGTGTTTTTCGCCTTCCAGCGTTACTTTGTCGAAGGCATCAGCTACAGTGGAATCAAAGGCTAGACTTGTTCGCTGGACTGCGGGCATGGTGGCGCGGTTTACGTCACCTGCAACCTCGAGGCTACACCTATATATGGGCGAACGTGCTGTGGTTCCTGCTCTCGCTTCCGGTTGTCACTGCTCCGGCGGCATGGGCCGGCCTCGTTCGTTTGAGCCGCGCCGCTTACCTTCAACCGCAGGCCAGCCTCGACGACTTCTGGGCTGGTTTCCGCGAGAACTTAGGACGTGGCGCAGTTTTGGCCGCAGCCAACATCGTCATTTTTGGCTTGACGTGGGCTAACTTAAGCGCCTATCGCGCTGGTAGTGGAACACCGTTCGACGTGGCGCGCATTGTCTGGACGCTGGCACTGCTGTTATGGGTGACGGTGCAGCTTTATCTTTGGCCAATCTTCTACGCAATGGAAACACCGAGTATGCGCGGCGCTCTCCGAAACGCCATCGTCATGCTGGTGCTGAATCCGTTGTTCTCTCTTGGGTTGATGCTCGGCGTCGGCGTGATTGTCGTTTTCAGCGTGATCTTTTTTGCGGCGTGGCCGCTGCTGACTGGTGGAGCATTGGCTTCGGTGGCGACAGCAGCGGTGTTTGACAGGCTCGAAGCGGCGGGCTTCCGCAAAAACCAGCCTTCCGTATTCGAGCGTGACAAAATACAGCAAAATCCCGATTGGGGTAACGAGTGACTATTAGCCTTTTACACTCATCTGTTCAACAGATTCCAGTATTGCCCTGACGGCTGCCTGCGATAAGTCGCGTATAAGAACATGTGCCCGCCCGACATTGGCCGGGTCGCCCAAACCCACCGTCCAAAAGCCCCCTTCCAGCCCCGCCGCGATTCCCGCTTCCGCGTCCTCGAACACAACAGACTGCATCGGCGGTACACCGAGTGCCCCCGCTACCCACACGAACAGATCCGGCGCAGGCTTGGTACGCGCTACGCTGTAACCATCGCCCACCACATCGAACATCGAACGCAGGCTGAGCTTATCCAGCACCGGATTTGCGTTGCGACTGGCCGACCCAAGGCCGATTTTCAATCCAGCGGCACGCGCTTCTTCGAGAAAATTCACCACACCGGGAAGGCGGTTATCCGGCGTGAGGTCTTGCAGCAGCGTCGTGTAATAATTGTTCTTGCGGGTCATCCATTCCTGCGCGATAGACTCCTCAATCGGCTGACCTTTCAGAATGCGGCGCAGGCTTTCGCGGCGGTCAACTCCACGTAACTGTTCGTTGTCGTGGCGCGTGAAAGGAATACCCTCTTCTTCACTTAGACGCTTCCACGATTGATAATGCAGTTCGGCGGTGTCGGTGATTACACCGTCGAGATCGAAAATCAAAGCACGAATGTCGAGCGCCACAAAATGCCTCCCGCCTTTGTACGGTTTTGCGTCTACAATCTATGCCTCTGTGCTGCCAGCACGGTCATCCGTTGTGGGCAGATAATGCCCTTCAACCCACGATGAACCATCGCGCCCGAACTCTTTTTTCCATACAGGCACGATCTCTTTCAGACGATCAATACCGTAGCGCGCCGCCTCGAAACAGCCTTGATCGCGGTGGCCGGACGAGCAAGCGATCAAGATCGTATTCTGCCCAACCTGCAATACGCCGACGCGCTGGACAATGGCGATGCCCTGCACCAACGGCCACTGCTGTCGAATTTCATCAGCAACCTGCTGCATTTTGGCTATTGCCATCGGCTCGTAGGCTTCATACTCAAGGTACTGTGTTTGTACTAGGTCGCCTGTACGCATCTCGCCAGCGAGTGTTTCGCCGCGCACCATCCCGCTAAAGATGCAAACCGCCCCCGTCGCCGTAATGGTGATGGATGCCATCAATTCGTCAAGGTCGAGAGCTTCACTGGCCAGCCGCAAAATCTCCGGCTTATCGGTGTCGTCGACGCTGCCCGCGCCACCGCTTACAGGCGGAAAGAACGCCACTTCGTCGCCATCGTGTACCGCATCGCCCGCAAATGCGTACTCTTGATTGACAGCGGTGATCGCCGCGTTCAAATTTTCGGTGAGGTGTGGATGCAGCGCTGCTAATGTTCGCCGCACATCCTCTACCGTCGCTGTGCCGGCATTGGGCAGCGAGAGCGAAATCTGGCGCTGACCCGCTAAATCCTTCAGCGTCGCAAACAACAACACAGTAACCTTCATGGCATCTCGCTTTCCGCAGGCGCAGCATAGTCGCCAATGGTGTAATCACCACGCTGTCCGCCGCGTTTTTCCAGCAAGCGAATATCGCTCAAACGCATCCCTCGATCAACCGCCTTGGCCATGTCGTAGATCGTCAGCGCGGCCACTGTCACTGCCGTCAGCGCTTCCATCTCCACGCCCGTTTTGCCAATTGTGCGCGCCGTCGCCTCGATATGTACAGCGCTGCGTTGGTCATCCAAACGCATGTCGAGGTCGACGTGCGTCAGTGGCAGCGGATGGCAGAGCGGAATAAGCTCGGATGTACGTTTAGCCGCCATCACTCCGGCGATTCGGGCGATAGTCAGCACGTCGCCCTTATTGATCGCGCCTTCGCGGATGAGCCGCAGCGTCTCCGGTTGCATAAATACCGAACCGCCAGCGATAGCGAGTCTTTCCGTGTCGGGTTTCGCGCCGACATCGACCATGCGCGCCGCGCCTTGTTCATCAAGATGTGTCAAGCCGTCCATAAATTTCCTCCTAGAGTGTCTCGATTATAGCCGACTTAAGCGCAGAATTTATTCCGTTGGAATACGCTTTGTATGCGCTGTATTCAACGCTTGTTTGAGGGGATAGGCGCGTGTATACTGCTTGCCCGAAACAGCACTATTTATCGTTCCTCTGAACACGCGCACGAACGACAAACGGAGAGAAATTTTGGGTATTTTTCGCAGCGGCTTGTCGAAAACGCGCCAGTCATTTTTCGGGCGCATCGCGCAAATTCTCGGTGACACTGACATTACCGATGAGACGTGGGACGACATCGAAGCCTTACTGATTCAGTCGGATATGGGCGTCGATACCACACGCAAAGTGCTGGACGAACTCAAGTCTCGTATGCGACGTGAAGGCATCACTCGCACCGACCAAATGGACAAAGCACTGCGTTCAACGCTGGCTGGTCTGCTTAAGCCACCGCCGACCCCCAACATTAGCGGGCGTCCGCTGTCGGTGATTTTGATCGTCGGCGTGAATGGTTCTGGCAAGACGACCTCGATAGCCAAGCTGGCCAACCGATTGAAAAACGCGGGACGCAAAGTGATTATCGCCGCCGGAGATACCTTTCGCGCTGCCGCCATCGAACAGTTGCAGACATGGGGCGAACGGATTGACGTCCCGGTCATCGCGGGCAAACCCGGCTCTGATCCTGCTGCCGTCGTCTACGATGCCACCGCCGCCGCCAATGCTCGTGGGCGCGATATTCTCATCATCGACACCGCCGGACGACTGCACACTAACTACAACCTGATGGAAGAACTGGCGAAAATTAAGTCAGTCTCACAGAAGATCATCCCTGATGCCCCGCATGAAGTCTGGCTTGTGCTGGATGGCACTACCGGACAAAACGCTCTGGAACAGGCTAAGAAGTTCCGCGAAATGGTGAACGTGACGGGCGTCATCGTCACCAAGCTGGACAGCAGCGCCAAAGGCGGCATGATCTTCGCCATTTTCAACGATTTAGGGCTGCCTGTGCATTACATCGGACTGGGCGAACGGCTCGGTGATATGGTGCATTTCCAGCCAGATTTATTCGTCAACAGCCTCTTTGACGAGAATTGATCCGAACTCAACCAATGCTGTATCAGAGGGGGTTCACGTCCTAAAATCGTCATCACGAACCGAAAGGAGAATGCGGCTGTAGTGCTGGCCGCGAACAAAACATAAATGGATAACCTTGTCAGCCTGCTTAATGATTTGGACAAGCAAGTTGAAGGGCTGATGACCCGCCTCGACATCTCTGGTAAGGCGGAGCGCATCGATCAGATTGAGCAAGAGGCCGCCGAGCCAACCTTCTGGAACAACCCCGACGCCGCACAAAAAACAATGCAAGAGATGTCCCGCATCAAAGCCGACATCGAGCCGTGGCAAAAGCTGGCAGCGCGTATCAACGATGCGCGTGAATTGGCGCAAATGGATGACCCCTCACTGGTCGAAGACTTAGACGAGGAAGTGCGCTCGCTGCAAAAAATGGTCGAGCGTATGGCCTTCGAGGCAATGCTTTCCGGCCCCTATGACCGCGATAACGCCATTCTCGCTATCCACGCGGGCGCAGGCGGCACCGACTCGCAGGATTGGGCGCAGATGTTGGAGCGCATGTACCTACGTTGGGCGGAACAGAATAACTACAAGGTCGAAATCATCGAACGCAGCGATGGTGAAGAAGCAGGACTTAAGAGCGTCATGATGAGCGTGCGCGGCGCTTACGCTTATGGCTACCTCTTAAGCGAGCAGGGTGTGCATCGTCTGGTGCGCCTCAGCCCGTTCGATGCCGCCAGCCGCCGCCACACCTCATTTGCAAAAGTCGAGCTTTGGCCCGATATTCAAGGGCAGATCGACATCGAAATTAACGAAAAAGACTTGAAGATCGATACGTATCGGGCGGGCGGCGCAGGTGGCCAGCACGTACAGAAGAACGATACTGCCGTTCGCATCACGCATCTGCCAACGGGGATCGTCGTCCAGTGCCAGAACCAGCGTTTTCAGACGCAAAACCGTGAACGCGCGCTGCAAATTCTCAAGGCGCGGCTGTTCGAACTGGAGCGCACAAAGCGCGAAGCGGAACTCGCGGTATTGAAGGGCGAGAACATCGACGCGGGTTGGGGTAATCAGATTCGCTCCTACGTCCTGCACCCCTACCAGATGGTCAAAGATCACCGCACAGACTACGAAGTGGGCAACACAGGCGCGGTATTGGATGGGCGACTGAACGACTTTATGGAAACCTATCTGCGCGCTAAGATCGCTGACAAAAATGTAGTTTCTTAGGAGAACAATGATGAGCGACGATAAGTTTAGCAAGCAACCGCCAGATAAAGGTCAGGGCACAGGTAAGCAGCCTCCCGGGAATTTCCCACTCAAAGGCGAACCTGAGCCGACCTATGACAAGTTCGCCAATCAGCCACCCGAAAAGCTGCCACAGAAAGGCGAACCCACCTTTGATAAGTTCGCCAATCAGCCGCCTGAAAAGTTCCCGCAGAAGGGCGACACTGAGCCGTCATACGACAAGTTCGCCAACCAACCCCAAAAGGGCGAACCCACTTTTGATAAGTTTGCCAACCAACCGCCGGAAAAATCCGTCGATAAGTTCGCTAATCAGCCGCCGGCCAAGACTGTCCAAAAGAGCGACAGCTTCAGCAAGCAGCAGACCAAGCCCACGAACGACTCACCGGATGTCGAAACGCGCGGTGGTTTTGGAGGGTTAGGTGAGGATCACGACGACACTTGAAGAGCAGGCGCCGCCAGCGCCTCCTCGCCTCAAGATGTCGCCCAGCTTCAACAGCAGGCCAACAGCCTGCAAGTGCGCTACCGCCAGCTTATCGATAAGGTCAGCCTGTCGGCTGTGTCACGACGCATCATCGAGATCGGCTCGAAAGTCTCAGCGCTCAAGACCGATATAGCCGATGTGCGGCGGCGTGGCTATATCTACGGCGCGTATCTCGAAGACAAGGCCGATGTACTGGCCAACGACCTCGAAAACGTTCAGGCGCAGTTAAACCGGACGCTCGAAAGCGAAATTACAGAACTGCGCGGCGAATTGGATGAGGTTGAAGGTACGCTGCAAAACATGAGCCGCGCAGGCGGAGATCGCGTTCAGCTTGGCGGCTTCGTAATGATTGCCGACACCACACTCGGCGCGTTGGAGCAAAAAGTCACCGCCGCCGAACAGCGACTTTCGGGGATGTATGGCCCGATTGAGAGCGAGATTTCCAAATCCGAGCAGCAGCTTCAGCAAATCAACGGCTATCTTGAGCAAAAAGATTTGGCCAGCTTCGACTTTGCCGATGGCGAATCGGTGTATATGGTGGCTGAGGCCAAGTGGAAAGATGGCCGCGACGAGCCGGAAGGCTTCCTCTATCTGACCGATCAACGCCTTGTGTTCGAGAAGCGACAGGTCACGGGCAAAACGCTCGGCTTGTTCGGTGGCAAGAAAGAACACGAGGTCGAATGGGAAGTGCCGCTCAACAGCATTGAAAACGTCACCACCGAAGAAAAGGGCTTCCTTGGCAGTAGCGACCTGCTCAACCTCAAGTTTGGCGCGGGCGCTCGATTTGCCAACGCCGTCGTCGAAACCAAAGGCGGCGCTAACAACGATGAATGGTCGCGTCAAATCCGCCGGATGTCGGCGGGCAATGTCAGCGACGAACGCGCTGTCCCAGCCGACCCCGCACTCATCGAACGCCTACGCAAGGCCCCGACAGAATGCCCTGTTTGCGGCGGCGTTTTGCCACAGATCAGCGCGGGTCAAAACAGTGTCACCTGTAAATACTGCGGCGCGGTACTGCGTATCTAACACATCTTTGGTAGGGGCATGGCGCGCCGTGCCCCTACGATCTCTGCGCGTTCGCTCAACGCACCTATGCACGGATTCCCCATCGGCGTTAGAATACGGTTGGTACGTTTTGTCGATAAGCGGCTAACCGGGGAAATTCATGGCTCTCCCAAGTTCAGGCTCAGGCTATCTCAACTTCGCCATCGAAGTGACCGCCCTGCCCGACAACCGATTTCGAATCGCGGTTCAGTCATCGCCTGTTGGCGAGGCCACCGTCGAGGTCGCCAGCCCGTTTACTGCCGACGAAATTGCCAACATCATCGACATTTTGGGGCGAACGCGCAGCGTCTCCCGCGTTGAAGAAACGCAGGCAGCGCGCCAGTTCGGCCAGAAGCTGTTTGACTTCCTCATCCACGACAATAAAGACATCAACGCTGCCTACTTCGCCAGCCTTGACCGTGCAGGTAGCGCCGGACTGCGGCTTCAACTCTCGATAGAAAAGGCCGGAGCGCTGGCCCAACTGCCTTGGGAACTACTGCGCGATCCTCAGCGAGATTTTCTGGCACTCTCACGCAGCACACCTATCGTTCGCTACACCCGCCAGTTGAACACGCGCCCACCTGTGCCCATCACCATGCCTCTGCGTGTGTTGGTGATGATCTCCGCGCCTTCGAACTTCCCACCGCTCGACGTTGAGGACGAATGGAAGCGGCTTCAAGATGGCACCAAAACGCTGCGAGAGAATGGGCGCATTCAGCTCGAACGCCTCGATGACGCAGCGCTCATTACCTTGCAGCGACGACTGCGCTCGGAAGATTTCCACGTCTTTCATTACATTGGTCACAGCGCCTTTGACGAAAAGACGCAGCAGGGAATGTTGGCGCTAGAAGATGAGAACAATCACGCGCGTCTCATCAGCGGCGCAGACCTCAGCCGTGAATTGGGCGAGGAAAGCACTTTCCGGCTGGTGATTCTTAACTCGTGCCAGAGCGCCCGCAGTGATGAAAAAGACGCCTTCTCCGGCATCGCCAGCAGCATCGTCACACGCGGAATGCCCGCCGTTGTCGCTATGCAGTATCCCATTAGCGATCAGGCAGCGCGAGCGTTCTCTGAAGAGTTCTATCGCGCAATCGCTGAAACGCTGCCCATCGACAGCGCCATGAGCGAAGCCCGCCGCGCCATCGTCAACCAACTGCAAAACTCGGAATGGGCCAACCCCGTTTTGTACATGCGCGCTCCGAACGGTGTCCTCTTCCGACAAACCGTGCAAATGCCAGCCGTACCCCTGAAAGAAAGTGCGTCCGGCCCGACGCTTCAACCACGAGCTATCGTCGCTGCGTTGATCCTCATCGTGCTGTTGGCGGGAGTTTTGTTCACCCTGCTGCGACCAGATGGCGGTTTGCTTACCCCGACAGCGACAGCAACGATTACACCATCGCCCGAAGCCACCGCCGACGCACGGCGGGCTAATCTGGAAATCGTCACGCTTCGCAGCGCGCCAAGCCTACCCGCGCCGGGTCAAAACTTCCGTTTGTTGATCGGCGTTCGCAACACGGGTGAGGTGGCTTCTGGCCCCTTTAACTGGACATGGTCAGCTAGCCCCAACCTGTTGAACGCGCTCGATGGTGAAATCGACAACGTTCCGGCAGGAGCGACCAAGAATTTCAGCCTGACCTACAGCTACGGTTGGTGGGGATCATATGATTCGATTGTCAACATCGACATCGACGGCGATGTGGAGGAAAGCGACGAGCGCGATAACCTCGTCACAAGCACGATTACCCTGTCCAACGAGCCGTTCGACATCGACTTCAGTTTCTTGCCCAACGGTGACATCATCACACCACCGCTGACTCTTGTTGGCGGCGAGTTCGAAGAGT
>JACMMD010001139.1 GCA_014379235.1 Anaerolineae bacterium | reverse complement strand
CGCTTCTATTGCCGCCGCTGAGGGTCAAGCGCAGTCGATCATCTTGCGCGCTCAATCTGAGGCTGAAGCGCTGCGTTTGGTAAGCGAGCAAATCGCCGCCAACCCGGCCCTGATCCAATATCAGTACATTCAAAACCTGAGTGATAACGTTCAGATCGCGCTTGTGCCATCCAACAGCCCGTTCCTGTTCGACTTTGACTCGCTGCTGTCGGGTGGTATTACGGACTTTACCGCGCCCGAAGTGCCTGAAAGCAGTCTCGACCTCGGCGGGTCGGACGCGACTGTAACGGAAGAACCAACGGCAGACGCCACGCCAGCAAGCTAAGCAATATTTGTGTAGGGGCACGGCGCGCCGTGCCCCTACAATTCCTGCATAAGCATTTTCTATAAAATTTCAAATTTCGTTGACTCTGTAGTGACGTTCGCTCTACAATTTAGTAGCTGCGTAATTTTGTTTTATTGTTACTGTATTTCCGCACGAAGCCACACATCGAAAGTTTAGATTCATATGGCAAAAGACCACTATCAGACGCTCGGTGTCAGCCGGGACTCTGACGAAAAGCAAATCAAGAAGGCTTATCGCAAACTGGCCAAAGAGTTTCATCCCGATACCAACCCTGATAACCCCAATGCGGAAGCCAAGTTCAAAGAAATCAACGAGGCTTACGAGGTTTTGAGCGATAAAGAAAAACGCTCGAACTATGACCGCTTTGGCACGGCCAACCCGCAGCAGGGTTTTCCCGGCGGCGCGGGCGCAAATCCGAACACGTATTATCGCAATGTCGATTTTAACGACATGGGCAACGGCGGCTTTGGCGACATTTTTGAAGGATTGTTCGGCGGGCGTGGAGCAAGCTCACGCAGTGCCTATGGACGTGGCGCACAAACCCGCGCCACACCCCTGCGCGTCGATGGCCGTGACATCGAGCAGGCGGTTTCGATCTCACTGCGTGAAGCCTATCATGGCGCGCAGCGTATCATCAACAAAGATGGTCGTGAACTTAAAGTGACCATTCCGGCGGGCGCGACTAACGGCACCAAGGTTCGCCTGACGGGCGAAGGCGAAGCGGGTATGGGTGGCAAGTCCGGCGACCTGTACCTCGTGGTGCAGGTTGAGACCGACCCTAACTTCGAGCGTAAAGACAACGACCTGTATACGGACGTTAAGGTGGATATGTTCACGGCTTTGCTCGGCGGCGAGGTGACGGTCAATACGCTGGATCGGCCTGTGCGCTTGAAGATCAAGCCGGGAACACAGTCCGGCCAAAAGTTGCGACTGACGGGCAAAGGGATGCCTGTTCTGCGTAAATCAGACGAACACGGCGACCTGTATGCGCGTATGTTGATTACCGTACCAACCAGCTTGACGCCGGAGCAGCGCGAATTGGTCGAGCAGTTGAAGGCGTCCATCGAAGGCACAGCGCAGTAAGCAGTCTAAGTAGGGGCACGATGCATCGTGCCCCTACAAGCAATACCTGTAGGGGCGACTCATGAGTCGCCCTTCTTCATTGTGGTCAAATACGGACGACTAGCCAGTTGCCCGTACATAGCGCTGTTGTTTGCCACGCCTCGTTTAGCGCCTATGCCTCAAATGTCGAACTTCTGCTATCATCAACACGATTGAGCCTAGAAAGTAAACTGTGATGCGAAAACCCTTGTTGTTTCTCTGCGCGGTTTTGCTGGCAGGTGTCGCGGCCTGCGCGCCGCCTCCCGCCGCCAGTTTGCCCGATCAAGCGGTTGCCAGTACACCTGTGTCGTCACTGCCTGTAAACGTCTCGCTGCGGCAAACAACGCAGCCATCGAGTGACGCGCCGACACCTGTATCACAAGAAATCATTGACGCGGCAGATGCTGAATATTTGCTGCTCACCAACATCTATGAGCGCGTTACGCCGTCTGTCGTCAACGTCGAAGTGGTGACGACGGTGCAATCGGCGGGTTTCGTAGACTTTGGGCGCGGGTCAGGCTTCATTCTCGATACAGAAGGGCATATCGTTACCAACGCGCATGTCGTGGCCAACGCCGATGAAGTGCGCGTCACCTTCAACGATGGCTACGTGGCTGATGCTGAAATCGTCGGCGCGGATGCCTACAGCGACCTTGCCGTACTGCTCGTCCAAACGGATGCCGTGCGTTTACAGCCGATCATCTTTGGCGATTCGGATGCGGTGCGCGTGGGCGAACGGGCGATTGTCATCGGCAACCCGTTCGGACTCACCAGTTCGATGACCGTTGGCGTGGTCAGCGGCTTAGGACGTCAGCTACCATCGGCGGAACTGATAGATGTGAACTTGATTCGCGGCTTTCAAAACCCCAACATCATTCAGGTGGATACCGATGTGAATCCCGGCAATTCCGGCGGGCCGCTGTTGAACTCGCATGGCGAAGTCATCGGCGTGACGACGGCCATTCGCACCGATACGGGCATTTTTCAGGGCGTGGGTTTTGCTGTGCCAGCGCGAACTGTTCAGCGCGTCGTGCCGGATTTGATCGCGGAAGGCAGCGTTGACTACTCGTGGATTGGCATCTCCAGCCTATCGACTGACGATGGTTTCGGCGTTTCCGGTCTGGCCGAACCGTTGAATTTGCCCGTCAGTTCCGGCGTATTGGTGAGCAGCATTACACCCAATTCGCCCGCCGACAAGGCCGGTCTGGTCGGCGGTACGCGCACGGTGCTGGTACGCGGACGTGAGGTTTGCGCGGGCGGCGACATCATTGTTTCCGTCGAGGGCGATTACATCGACAATATGGACGAACTGACCTCGTATTTAGTGGTCAACACGCATCCCGGCGACGCGGTGAATTTGCTGGTGGTGCGCGATAACGAAACGTTTGAAGTGCCGCTCGTTCTGGAAGCGCGCCCGACGGAAGGCGTCGAAAACGCGCTTGCCTGTGGAGAAGCCTAACTTTGCCTATTCCAACGCTCGAAACCCAACGCCTGATTATGCGCCGTCCTGAACTCACTGACGCACCTTCGATTCAAGTGCTGGCGGCGGATTACGACATTGCCAAGAATCTGCTGCAAATGCCGCATCCCTATCCCGAAGGCGGCGCGTCCTCATGGATCAACAGCGCTCATGAGGCTGAACGTGAGGGTGAGAAGGATTTCAGCTTCGTTATCACGCGCAAGGCGGACGGCGAATATATCGGCTCGATGGGTATCCACTTAGACCATGAAAACCAGCGTGCCGAAATCGGCTACTGGCTTGGCAAGCCGTATTGGGGACAGGGCTATGCGACAGAGGCGGCGGTGCGGCTGCTCCAATTCGGCTTCGAGGAACTGCGGCTGAACCGCATTTATGCGCGCTGCTTCTCGGAGAATATCGGCTCTGAGCGCGTGATGCAGAAAATCGGGATGCAGTACGAGGGCTTGCTGCGACAGGAAATCTACAAATGGGGACAGTACATCGACCTGAAAATGTACGCGGTGCTGCGCTCAGACCATGATGACAACCACTAACATGCAAATCGTCCGTAACACCCCGCGCTTGCTGCTGCGGCGTCTCGACACAGATGATATTAGCGCCGTCCACAGGATGCTCAACGATGAGGACGTGGCGCGCATGTTGATCGGTATTCCGCATCCGATCTCGCGTGAATGGACGGGGGATTGGGTGACGGACATCGACGCGGCGATTGAGTGGGGCATTGCCTTCAACTTCGCCATCACGCGCAAAAGTGACGACGCGCTGATGGGCTGCGTCGGGCTTGATCTGAACGCGGAATATCGCCGCGCTGAACTGGGCTACTGGATCGGGCGCTCGTATTGGGGTCAGGGCTACGCGACAGAGGCGGCGCGGAGAATGCTGCGCTTTGGCTTCGACGAGATCGGGCTGAACCGCATCACGTCTACGGTGTTCCCGCACAATTCGGTGTCGGCGCATGTGTTGGATAAGCTCGGCATGAAATACGAAGCGACTCTGCGCCGCAGCATCTTCAAGTGGGATCACTACGAGGATTTGGACTGCTACGGCCTGCTGAAATCGGAGTTCAAGCCATGAAACCTGCGGGGCAAATTGTCGGAGAAAAGTTCAGAGAGATACTTAATAGACGCCGTATCAAGGACTATCAAGTGACACATGCGGAACGCGCTATCTTCCTTGTTATCTGTGTTCGCTGCGAGAAAAACCAAAATGGCTTTCGGTCAGTGTTCGATCAAGAGCTATCAAGGAGCGAAGTAATCGAACTGATAGGCTACATACGTGAATTAGAACTACCTGAAATTGCAGCGTTGCTAGAGGAAATAAGTTCGCTTTTGATTGCTAATAACTTTTATGGTTCGGGTGAGCATCCTGTAATTGCTTCACGAACTCTGCGTGAATCCGTACTCACTCGAATTGAAACCATCGGTGAGCAAATTGGCGATCAATTGTGGGAAATTGATGAACGACTACTCGAAATGCTCAACCGCGAAGCCAACCCCTAAAACTTTTTAACTGCCAATAAAACGTATCACAAGGGGACAAAGCAACAAAGAAATATTTATGAATTTCCTTTGTTGCTCTGTTGCTTTGT
>JACMMD010001138.1 GCA_014379235.1 Anaerolineae bacterium | reverse complement strand
TGATGAGGCGACAGCGCAGGCACTTTTGGAGGTGCTTTAATCGTGACACAGGTAGGGGCGACCCGGCACAAAAACATTCACCGTAAATCTAGATCATTGGGTCGCCCGTACAAAATATTCGAGAGCTAACAAACGCGAGGAGGTGTCAGACAAACTTACTATGTAGGGACGACACATGCGTCGCCCGTTCCCAAGAATCCTATAAACGAACTTTTTGGAGAATACATCATGAAATTGCGATACCTTCCCCTATCAATTTTCTGTTTGCTGATCGCTCTCTTGAGCAGCAGCTTTGCCGCCGCTCAAGAAGCCACGCCCGAAGCAATGTCCGAACTCGGCACGGAAGCCGATCTCGAACCCACCGAGGACGAAATGGCAGCCGCGTTAGAAGCGCTCGGTGAAGATGGCTTCATCGGCATTATCGCCTGCACCTTCGGCTCGGAATATCACTTCACGGTTGCCGATACCGCGCTGCAATATGCGACGGAACTTGGACTGCGGGCGGAAGTGTTCGACTCGCAGGTGAATGTCGAGCGCCAGATCAGCGCCATCGAGAGCTTCACCGCCAACGGTGTCGATGTGCTGGTGATCTGCCTGTTCGACCCGCCCAGTGTGCTGTCAGCGCTGGAAGCGGCGGATGCTGCTGGCGTGAAGATCGTGCAGTATGCGGGCCGTCAATTGGCCGATCTCGGCGGTGTGACCATCAGCATCGAAGACGCTGATCTCGGACGTGCAGCCGGCGAATATGCGGCCACGCTCATCACCGATGAAATGGGCGGCGAAGCCAACGTCGCTATCCTCGATTACCCCGATGTGGCCAACGTGGTCATTCGCGCTGATGCCATCCGTGCCGCGCTGGAAGAAGGCGCGCCTAACGCCGTTATCGTCGGTAACTATCTCGGCGGCACAACCGAGAACGGACTCGCCTCGATGGAATCGGCGTTGATCGAACACCCTGAAATCAACGTCGTCGTCAGCATCAACGACGCAGGCGCTTACGGCGCGATGCAGGCGTTAGAGAACGCAGGCAGCACTGATGCCATCCTCGTGGGCATCGACGCTGAGGAGCAGGCGCGTGGTTTGATCCTCGAAGGCGGCATGTATCGCGGCACGATTGATACGTCTCCCGCCCGCACGGGCGAACTCACCATCAACGCCGCCATCAAGCTGCTGGCCGGCAGCGAGATTCCTCAAAACGTCGCTGTGCCCGTGACGTTGATGGACGCTGCCGTGCTGGCCGAAATAGCCGCCGAAGCGACCCCGGAAGCCGCGAGTTAAGTTAAAGCTTGCGTCATGAGGCAGCGGCGTTGAATATCGGTAGGGGCACGATGCATCGTGCCCCTACAAAAAAATCAACAGCGTAATTTCTATCGAAAAGTAGATCGAGTTTATGGCTACCACTCCAGTTGTCTCTCGCCCGACAGAGCGTTCCTCGACACCGCGCCGTGTTATTAGCTTCTTAGGCGAGAACGGTTTCATCGTCATCTTTATCCTGTGGGCGCTGTATCTGGCGCTCAATACGCAGAACTTCGCCACAACCAACAACCTGTTTACGGTGCTGCGGCAAGCGTCGATCATCGGCATCGTAGCCATTGGCGCGCACTTCATCATCCTGCTTGGCGATATTGACCTGTCGCTGGCCGCGAACTTGACGCTCTCCGGCGTGGTCATGGCCGCGCTGATGGTCAACCAGAGCATCGCTCCATTGGGCGCGGCGCTGATCGCATTAGGCTTGGGTGCGGCTGTCGGTTTAATCAACGGCTTCATCATCACACGCTTGAAGATCAACGCGATCATCACGACGCTGGGCATGATGGGCATTCTCGAGGGCGCGGCCTTTATCATCACCAAAGGGCGCACCATCTCCGGCGATCCGATAGACGCGATCAAGTTTCTATCGACAGGTACAGTGTTCAACGTTATTCCCTTCCCCGTAGTGCTGCTGTTCATCCTGTACGTGCTGGCGTTCATCGTTCTGCGGCGCACGACCTACGGCGCGCATGTGTTCGCCGTCGGCAACAACGACAAAGCGGCGTGGCTGTCCGGTGTCAATGTCGATCTGGTCAAGGTCATGACCTACGTGCTGGCGGGGACGCTGGCGGCCTTCGGCGGTATCATGCAGGTGGCGCGTCAGGGCACAGCCACAGGCGCGATGGGCGCGGACTTTCTGTTCCCCATTTTAACGGGCGTGGTTCTGGGCGGCGCAAGCCTCACAGGTGGACGCGGCAAAATCTTCAATACGCTGATCGCAGCCATTTTTCTCACGTCGATCACCAACGGCATGATCTTGCTCGGTGTCGATATTTACACGCAGCGCGTGATCTCCGGCGCGATCTTGATCGTGGCGCTGTCGCTGGATCGCTTGCGAGTGATGCGACCATGACGCACCTCGCTATCGAGCAAGTGAGCAAAAGCTACGGCGCGGTACAGGCGCTGAAACAGGTTTCGTTTGCGGTGCAGCATGGACACACCCACGCGCTGTTAGGCGAAAACGGCGCGGGCAAATCCACGCTCATAAAAATCCTCGCGGGCGCGGAACGTCCCGACAGCGGCGACATTCGCTTGAGCGATGTTCAGTTCAAACCGCAAAACCCGAAAGAGGCGCTGGCGGCGGGCGTTTCGACGATCTATCAAGTGTTCAACCTGCTGCCGGATCGCACCTTGATGCACAACATCATGCTCGGCAAAGAACCGCGCACGGCTGTTGGGCTGCTGGATGTTAGCGCCATGCGCCAGCAAACGCGGGCTATCTTGGCGCGGCTCAACGCCGAACACCTCGACCCCGATATGCGCGTGGCCGATTTGCGCGTCGGCGAAAAACAGATCATCGAGATTGCCAAAGCGCTGCTCAACCGAAGTCAAGTCGTCATCATGGACGAGCCGACTTCGGCGCTGAATCAGGCCGAAGTGGAAGCGCTGTTCAAGGTGATCGCCGTGCTTAAGAGCGAAGGCATCACCATCGTCTATGTGTCGCACCGCCTCGATGAGATTTTCCTGCTTGCCGACGCAGTAACGATTCTGCGTGATGGCGCGCACATCAGCACCTATCCCATCAAGAGCGTCACCCGCGAATCGTTGGTGGAAGACATGATCGGGCGCAAGCTGGTCGGCGTGTTTCCGCCGCGAAGTCATCCCGGCGCGAAGGAAGTGCTGCGCGTAGAAGGTCTTTCCACGCGGCGAACCCTGCATGACATCAACTTCTCGCTTTATGAAGGCGAGGTTTTAGCTATCGCGGGACTGTCGGGCAGCGGCAAAACCGAACTCGGCAAGGTGTTATACGGCGATCTGCACATCGACGCGGGG
>JACMMD010001137.1 GCA_014379235.1 Anaerolineae bacterium | reverse complement strand
TTGCATCATCGTCATGCACGACATCAGCACCGTTCAGGAAAATGACACGTTCCGCCAGCAGTTGACCACCAACCTTGCAAAAGAATTGCAACTGCCGCTGACGACGCTCAATCGTTATATCGACCTTCTGTTGACGCATCAGGGCATCGACGCGCACGAGGCGCAGGTGATCGAAATGATTCGCCGCTCGTCGGCCCATATGCAGCGCTTCCTCGCGGAACTGAATGATGTCAGTACCCTCGATAATGGACTGGCGATCACGCCGCGCCCTGTTCAGTTGAACACGCTTCTGACGCAGTGTATTGAAGAACAGCAAACCGCCGCCACCAACAAAAACATCCGTCTCACCGCCAATATGCCCGATGATCTGCCTACCGTAGCAGGTGATGCCGACGCGCTCCTGCGAGTTTTTAACCACGTCCTCAACAACGCGGTCAAGTTCACCCCGCCTGATGGTGATGTCGTTATTCGCGTTGAAAACTTACGCGAGAATTTGCAGGTTGCCGTTCAAGATTCCGGGCCGGGCATCAACCCCAACGATCAAATTCACCTGTTCGAGCGTTTCTTTCGCAAACGCTCTTCCGGCTCAGACGGCGGCGGGATTGGGCTAGGGCTGACTATCGTCAAAGGGCTGGTTGAGGCGCATCATGGGCGCGTCAGCGTCGAGAGCGAACTCGGCAAAGGTTCGACCTTCTACGTGATGCTGCCCGTCTATCAGGAAAAGCGCTAAGTCGGCTTCCGAGAGGCATTTGAAACAGCGTAGGGCGACCCGTCATAGCTATGACGAACGCGAGCTAAAGTTATCGGATCGCAAGAATCGTATGCCTGTATCGAAAGGGCATCAAGCGAATCAGCTCGCTTAACGCCCTGTATTTCGTAGTTGCTTGTGCCGCAGATTGACGCTACGGTTTTGGCTCGTCAGCGCTATCCGACGGCGACTCAAACGATTCAGCGGTAGTTGATGTTGGGCCGGCCAGTTCGACATCCTTTACCAGTGTTGGTTCAGATGTCTCTGGTTCGTTCTTCTTAGTCGGTTCTTCCACCAGCACTGGCATATACAGTTCTTCACCAATGCGATACGGAACATTAATCACCGGACGGCCACGACCACGCGCAATCTGATCGTGATACAGCGCGTCACGGATGGCCACACTGGTCTGGTTATGCATAAACCGCTCATACCAGTGTTCGACCACGAACTCCGGCAGCACAACCGCCGTCGGCTCACCATTGATGTCGAGCTTATCCCGTTGATGCAGGTATTCAACCAGCGGGCGGCCAACTTCGCGGTAAGGCGAAGGCACAATATCCAGCGGCACTTCGATATCCCACTCGTTCCACTTCCCTTTAAGCCGCTCGATACCACCTTCCTCGATCTCAATCGCGCACACGCGCACATTGTCGGACAGGCGTACCGCGTATTCCAACGCCTGCAACGAAGAGCGGTTCAGGCTATTCAGCAAGACGACAACCGGCATATGATTGAGCGCTCTGGTTGTATCAATGCGGATACAGCCCGGATGCAGCCCTTCCAACGTAAGCGATTCAGCTACCTCTTCGTAATGCCTATGGATGCGCGTGAACAGGTACATCGCAATCGGAATGGCCACGACGACAATCCACGCGCCTTCCGTGAACTTCGTCACCATTAAGATCAACAGCACGATAAAGGTACAAATCGCGCCGAAGGCGTTTAATGCGATCTTCAAACGCCAGCTTGTCGTCATACTGAAATTGGGCTTAGTGCGTTCCCGCATCCAGTGAACGACCATACCCGATTGGGACAGTGTGAAGCTGAGAAACACACCAACCGCGTACAATGGCAGCAGATTATGTTCACGCGCATCGAACAGCACAATCAAAATGCTGGATACCACTGCGAGCGCGAGAATACCGTTGCTAAACACCAAACGATCACCGAGGCCGGTAAGCTGACGCGGCAGAAAGCGATCTTTGGCGATCAAAGACGCAAGGCGCGGAAAATCTGCATAGGCAGTATTGGCTGCCAGCGAAAGAATGAACAGCGTAGCGAACTGCATATAGTAGAACATGACACTGCCTTCGCCGAACACGCCCCGCGCTACTTGAGATAACACCGTCGGCGGTTGATCGAGCGCAACCGCGCCATACTGGTTGGCAAGGAATGTGATGCCAATGAACATGGTGGACAGCAGCACTACCATCACGATCAAGGTCTTGCCCGCGTTATCGCTTTCCGGCGGCTTGAAAGCCGGAATACCATTGGAGATCGCCTCAACGCCTGTCAGCGCGGTACAGCCGCCAGCGAAAGCGCGCAGGATCAAGAACAGCCATCCAGCCGAAATCAAACCTTCGTTATGGTGGATAGCCTCTTCCAACAGTTCAGGACTAGGCGGCGGCACAGGAATTACATCACCAAGTATGACCTTCACTACCCCGATACCGACCATCACCAGCACACCGACGATAAAAGCATAGGTCGGAATCGAAAAGAATGTGCCGCTTTCTTTAACCCCGCGCAGGTTGATCAGCGTGACGAACACGACGATTACCAACGCGATATGAACACGGTAAGGGATAACGCCGGGAAACGCTGACGTAAGCGCCGCAACACCTGCGGAAACACTCACAGCAACGGTCAAAATGTAGTCGATCAGCAGCGCGGCAGCAGCCGTCAATCCGGGAATTGTCCCTAAATTCTCTTTCGAGACGATGTAAGCGCCGCCACCATTTGGATAGGCATGGATTGTCTGGTAGTACGAAAACGCTACCACAATAAGCAGCGCGGCAATTGCGATAGAGATACCCATGGAAGCGCCGAGAGCGCCTGTTCCAGCAGCGATTAGCACCAACAGAATCGCTTCGGTAGCATACGCCGTCGAGGACAACGCATCCGACGAAAACACAGCCAGCGCTTTGGTCTTGCTTAAGCGTTGATGGATGGCCGCGCTAGTTGCCAGCGGCTCTCCGATGATCATTCTTCGCAGGTTCATTGCAAACTTTCTCTCTGCACACAAGCAGATATTGCCGTTTCGCGTCGGCGAAACGGCTGCCCTATTCGCTCACGATGAGCATTGATTCTCGTTAAGGGCATATTTATCGATTCACATACATGAATCAAGATAGTGTCAAGATGGTGGTAGGCTGGCAATCCGTTGTGGAAAGACATTTGTAAACTGTGGATAACCTGCATTCACGTCAACTGTGCCGACATGTAGGCTCCGTTTCGGACAAAACGTCACTAGGATACATAATGAGTCGCACTATCGTCAACCCAAATCGGCCACCTACAACATTGTGCATCTTTACTAAATATTGATGTCCAATCCTCGTTTGGCGCACATAACTAGAAAACACTATCATTGTCGCGTTTGATGCAGATAAGATTATTGCAAATTCGTTCTATAATTAGGGCTACATTTTGATAAACTGATCGAGCAACTTAGCAACCCCCGATACCGTACAGTGTTCAATCTTTACCACAACGAAACGGACATGAGCATGACCAACGACCCGCGACTGGTGACGGAGTTTGAAGCGGCGCTGCGAAAATTGATCGGACTGCAATGTTGGAGCATCGTCGGTGGCAAGCCGAGCGGCACGATTGCCACCTTCGACTTCGGGCTGAAGATTGAGCGTCGATACCCGCTCCACTATCCACAGCTTTCAGAGGAACAGCGCAGTTTCTATGGGGAAAGATCGCTCGTCGCCTGCTTTTGCCCGTGGCGCGTGGAAACACTTGACGTAGTTCTCGGCTCGTGGACAGATCGAAGCGATAACGGCGCGCCGCTCATGCACCCCTTGGAAAGCCTGATCGGACTCACCGTCGAACAGGTAGAGCTTGCCCGCCCCGCGCTTGATCTCACGCTCACGTTTAGCAACGACCTTACCTTGCGCCTGTTCTGCGACCAAACCAGCGAGCAAGATGGCGGCGACAACTACATCTATTTCGCGCCGGATCGCGCCTACTCGGTGGAGCTACGCAGCAAACTGCACGTCTCGTAAATTTAAGTAAACCCACGCAAGCGATTTGTAACGTATTCTGGTTATCTTGAGACTACGTTTTGTAGCCAATTTCCCTGTGGCCTCATTCCCGAAATGGAACGTTCGTGCTACAATAATTTTCGTTGCCACAATGTGCATGAGGAATATATGAGGAATCGTTGCCGTTCCTCGTGCGCGGATGGATAATCAGCCTGCGGAATAACCCGTTGAGGAGGGGATTATGTCTTCACCCTGTTGTTGTAGCACTTCAAAACTTTATTTCCTAGCGTAGCACCTCCCTCTGGCGAGGTGATCGCCA
>JACMMD010001136.1 GCA_014379235.1 Anaerolineae bacterium | reverse complement strand
TCGTGATTTTCATCCTGTCGCTGATTCAGTTCCGGGTGCTGCGGGGGTTCGATAACGAATAATTATGGTTACATCACCGACAAGACGCCGTGTTGGAACGCTTGCCTTAAACCTCGCTGTTGCTATCGGCGGCATCATTATCATCCTGCCGCTGCTGTGGATGGTGAGCGCCTCGTTTAAGCCCATTATGGAGATTTACGCCTTCCCGCCCACGCTTATCCCGCAAAACTTTACCCTCACCCACTACGAGCGGTTGTTCACAGATTGGCCGTTTTGGAGCTGGTATGGCAACAGTATCACGATCTCGTTGATCTTGACGCTGCTGGTGCTGTTCTTCACGTCGCTGGCCGGTTTCGGCTTCGCCAAGTACCGCTTCACGGGCAGTCGCGCATTGTTCACGCTGCTGCTCGGCTCAACGATGGTTCCCTTCCAGTTGATCTTGATCCCGCTGTTTATCTTCATGAGCCAACTGGGTTGGACAAACTCATATCTGTCGCTGATCGTGCCGTTTATGGCTCCCGCATTCGGCATTTTCCTGATGCGCCAGTTCATCCTGTCGATCCCGTCGGAGTTGATCGAGGCGGCGCGGATTGATGGCTCTACCGAGTTCGGTATCTACTGGCGGATCATGTTACCGCTGCTGCGTCCGGCCTTGGCCGCTCAGGGTGTGCTGACGTTTTTGGGTACGTGGAACAGCTTCCTATGGCCGCTGGCGGTGCTGCGTAACCGTGAAGCGATGACCCTGCCTGTGGGTATGGCCAGCATGATCGGCAGTGTGACGGCGGGCAGCGAACCGCCCGTCGGCGCGACAATGGCCGCGGCGACGCTGGTCTCCATCCCGGTGATTCTCGTATTCATAGCGGTGCAGCGCCAATACATCGCAGGGCTAACCGCCGCCAGTGTTAAACAGTAGATAATTTGAGCCGCTTGGCTTGGCGGCCAATTACTCATAACTGATGTTACGCACTTTGCTCTCTTGAATAAGGGGTTTAAACCCCTTGTCTAAGTTCATGCTGCGTAAGGTCAGTCATAAGTAGCTTTCAGTCGTCAGCGTGTTGAATCGAATACCATCGTCGCTATCGCCTTTTTTCGATTTGGCCGCGCTTCCTTGAACGCGCTATGATCGCTGCTGCACTATAAAGGAGCTTATTCGAATGAGTAAATTTCAAAATAAAGCAGTGCTGGTTACGGGCGCGGGCGTGGGCATCGGCTACGAGATTTGCCGCCAGTTCGCAGTTGAAGGGGCAGCAGTCGCGCTCAACGACATCGACGCCGATCTGGCCAGCCAAGCGGCGGCGCGCATCAACCAAGAAGTCGGGCGCGAGGCGGTCTATGCTTACGGCTGTGATGTCGCTGATGTTGCAGCGGTGCGCGCCATGTTCAGCGATTTTGTCAGCAAGAACGGGCGCTTGGATGCCGCAGTGGCCAACGCCGGACTCACCAATTTCGGGGAGTTCCTGACTTATACACCAGAGGCTTTTGATCGGCTGATGAGCGTCAACCTGCGCGGGAGCTACTTCACGGCGCAAACCGCAGCGCTCATCATGATCGAGCAGAGGATTTCGGGGCGTATCGTGCTGATGTCGTCGGTGACAGGCGGGCAAGCCTTTCTCAATTTGGGCGCTTACGGTGTCACCAAAGCTGGAATCCGGCATATGGCTAAAGTTCTCGCGCTGGAATTGGGGCGTTACGACATTACGGTTAATGCCATCAGCCCCGGCCTGATTATCACCGAACGCACCGTAACTGATGACCCCAACGCCGAAGCGAACTGGGCCGAGGTGACTCCCATCCGGCGCACCGGACACGTTGAAGACATCGCGGCGGCGGCATTATTCCTCGCGTCGCCCGAAGCGCGGCATATCACCGGACAAACGCTGGAAGTCGATGGCGGTTGGACGACGATCAGCCCTCTGCCAGTCGGACACCCCGATAAGCCGGAGTTCTCATCACAATTGCGATAACTCCGATCAAACTTGCGCTTCTATTTCAGCATCGCGGATAACGCCGTTGAGTGTTAGCTCATCAGCGTAATGACACGCGGCAAATCGCTGGCGCAGAGACGCGGGCGTTCGCTCTGTGGGCAGAGCGCTTTGGCGAACAGAAACGCCGCGCCTTTCAAGCGAACTGGGCCGGCAATCAACTGCTGGTGCTGCTGGCCGTGTTCCCGATGGTGGTATCGCTGTTCGTCTTTGCCGCCGCTAACGACGTTGTGGCTGTCCCGCTGTTTCTGGCTTTCTATGCGGCGCTCACATTGTTGTTAAGCGCGAACACGCAGTTAGTCATCGCCTATCTCAATTTGCTGGCAGCAGTCCCGGCTTATGAACGCTTGCGGCCCATTCTGCAAGCCTTACCCGAAGTGGACGACTCGAGGCCGATCCCGGCGATTTGAGCGGCGCGATTGAAGTGAGCCACGTTTCGTTTCGCTATCGCCCGAATACGCCGCTGATCTTGAATGACTTCTCGTTCGCCATCAAACCGGGCGAATTTATCGCGCTGGTGGGCGCGTCCGGCTCTGGCAAATCGACGCTGCTGCGGCTGTTATTGGGCTTCGAGATGCCCGAAGTTGGCGCGGTGTATTACGATGGACAAGCGCTGTCCGAGTTGGATTTACGCAAAGTGCGCCATCAGATCGGCGTGGTGCTTCAACATGGGCAGGTGATGACAGGTTCGATCTTCGACAACATCGTGGGCGCAAGCGGCGGCACGCTGGATGAGGCATGGGCGGCGAGCGTGGCTGGCATCGATGAAGACATTCGCCGGATGCCGATGGGGATGCAAACCTACATCAGCGAAGGCGGCAGCACGTTCTCCGG
>JACMMD010001135.1 GCA_014379235.1 Anaerolineae bacterium | reverse complement strand
TTTTTAGTTCCATAAATGATGACCTGTAGGGGCGCAATATATTGCGCCCGTATTTGCAGCTAAGGGAGCAAAACACACAATGGCCACACCAATGCCCAAAAACTTTGACTTCGCAGAGGCCGAAGCCCGCCTCTACGACTGGTGGGAGAAGCACGGCTGGTTCAAACCAGAGGTCGCTGACCCTGACGCCGAGTCGTTTGTCATCAGTATGCCGCCGCCCAACGTGACAGGCGCGCTGCACATTGGACATGCGCTGTTCACCGCGCTCGAAGACCTGATGACTCGCTACGAACGGATGCGTGGCAAAGCGGCCCTGTGGGTTCCCGGTATGGATCACGCGGGCATTGCTACCCAGCTACAAGTCGAGAAAATGCTGCGCGATGAAGGCACAAGCCGCCAAGAAATCGGACGTGAGCAATTTCTGTTCCGCACATGGGAATGGAAAAACCAGTACGGCGGCACGATCAACCGCCAACTGCGGCGCTTGGGTGCAAGCTGCGATTGGGATCGTGAACGCTTCACGCTCGATGACGGACTTTCCACCGCCGTGACGCATGTGTTCGTCACACTGTGGGAGCAGGGTCTCATTTACCGCGGCCCGCGCTTAGTGAATTGGAGTCCAGGCCTGCAAACCGCCGTCTCCGATCTCGAAGTGGAGCGCGACGAAGAACCCGGCAAGCTCTACCACTTCAAGTATCCGTTGGAAGATGGCGGGCATATCCCCGTGGCCACCACTCGCCCTGAAACCATTTTGGGCGATACGGCGGTGGCCGTGCATCCCGACGACGAACGTTATAAACATCTGATCGGCAAATTCGCGCTCGTGCCCATGCTCAACCGCCGCATTCCGGTGATCGCCGATGACTATGTGGACAAAGACTTTGCGACAGGCGCGCTCAAAGTCACGCCCGGCCACGACTTCAACGACTACGAAATCGGTCAGCGCCACAACCTGCCCGTCGTCAACATCATGAACCGCGATGCCACACTCAACGAAAATGCTGGCCGTTATGCTGGCATGGAACGTTTCGAAGCGCGAACGAAGCTGTGGGCCGACATGGAAGCCGTCGGCATGACGATCAAAGTGCAGGACATCACCCATACCGTTCCGCGCAGCCAGCGCGGCGGCGAAATCATCGAACCCCTGATTAGTACACAGTGGTTCGTGAAAATCCAGCCGTTGGCCGATAAAGCGCTGGCCGCTGTAGCTAACGGTGACATTCGCATCGTGCCGGAGCGCTTCGAGAAGACTTATAACCACTGGCTTGAAAACATCGAGGACTGGTGCGTCAGTCGTCAACTCTGGTGGGGACATCGTATCCCGGCATGGTATGACGAAAACGGCGAAATCTATGTAGGACGCACCCCACCGCCGAACGATGGCCGCAAGTGGACACCGGAAGAAGACGTGCTGGATACGTGGTTTAGCAGCGGATTGTGGCCCTTTAGTACGCTCGGTTGGCCGGAAGATACCGCCGATTTGCGCCGCTACTACCCCACAGCGGTGATGGAAACCGGCTACGACATCCTGTTCTTCTGGGTGGTGCGGATGATTATGATGGGACTTTGGTTCACCGATAAGCCGCCCTTCCACACGGTTTATCTACACGGTCTCGTCCGCGACGCGCAAGGCCGCAAGATCAGCAAGACACTCGGCAACACGATTGACCCGCTCGAACTGACCGACAAATTCGGCGCAGACCCGCTGCGTTTCACACTAGTGACGAGCGGCACTCCCGGCAACGATGTCAATCTCGACACCTCTCGCGTAGAGGGCAACTGGAAGTTCGTCAACAAAATCTGGCAGATGGCCAACTTCATCACCCAGAACCTCGAAGGCGATTTGCCATTGGGTGTTCCCGATGCCGCCATGCTCGATCTGCCATCGCGCTGGATACTCAGCCGCTTGAACAATTTGATCGACAACGTGCAGCACTTGTTCGACATCTACCTGTATGGCGAAGCAGGCCGTCAAATCTACGACTTCCTGTGGAGCGAATTTGCCGACTGGTACATCGAGATCAGCAAACACGCGCTCTACAGCACCGACGAAAAAGCGAAGGAGTCAACGCGCCGTGTGTTGGTGCATGTGCTCGAAACCTCGCTGCGACTGCTGCATCCGTTCATGCCTTTCGTCACTGAGGAAATCTGGCAGCACATCCCGCACGAAGGTCAAGCGCTCATCATCGCACGGTGGCCACAGGCGAACCAAGCCTATCTCGATGAAAACGCCGAGAGCGAGATGAACATCCTCATGGACATCGTGCGCGGTGTTCGCAACGCCCGCGCCGAATACGATGTCGATCCGGGCCGCCGTATTCAGGCCATCATCGCGCCGGGAAGCCATCGTAGCATGATCGCCGCGCACAACTACGTTTTTGCCCGGTTGTGTAACGTGTCTGAAATCAATATGCTGGAAGAAGGCGCATCTGCGCCCGGTGAAGCGGCCTCTGTGGTGGTCAGTGACGTGACCGTGTATCTGCCCTTAGCCGGTCTGGTGGATGTGGCGGCAGAATGCGAACGCTTGATGAAAGAGCGCGACAAAATCAATCAGGCCATGGCCCGAACGCAGGGGATGCTGTCCAACGAGAACTTCGTGAGCCGCGCCAATCCCAAAGTGGTCGAGGTTGAACGTGCCAGATTGGCCGAACTTCAAGCCAGCGCCACGCAAATCAACGAGCGCATTACTGCGCTCTGCGGCGGCTGATGCCGAATAATTGACAACCAACGGGGTCGTGGGATAAATGCTCTACGGCCCCTTACTTCTTCCCACCATCACTCGCTTTGCCCGTCTGGTTATTCAGGAAAATCTTGCGCCCCGCTTCCCGCGCCGCTTTACGAACTTCTTCGTCAACGTCGTTTTGGAACACCAATTGCAACGCTTCCATCGAATCCGGGTCGCAGAGGAGCGTAAGCTCCGCGATTGACTTCAGACGCGCGTCGCGGTTTTTATCTTGAAGCCGTCCAATGTGATACTCAACGATTCGCTTTGTGACTGCCACGATGCTCACACTTTCATTGTCAATCGAGCCGAAGGACAGGTTGAGAACCCTGTATTCATTATAGCGAGTTCTGCGCCACAAGCATGAATTTTTTATGACTGATAACAGTTTCCAATTTTGTTATAAGTTATCACAACCTTCGTGACGCGAGTTCCTGTATGTTATACTCCTACAACTTAGCTTATTAAACAAAATTTATTCATAAATTCCGGCTCGCTTACACAATTCTGGAGGCTGTCGCTTGATTCACAGTGCCGTTATTCTTGCGGTTAGCTCGCCTAGCCATCAGAGCCAGCTCACCTATAATCGCCCACACACGATGCTGCCTGCGCTTGGCAAGCCACTGGTTGTGCGATTAATGGATTTTCTGAACCGCGCCGGAATCAACCACTTTAATGTCATCGTTGGGGAGCAGGAAGGCGCGTTAGTTTCCTATCTCAACGCCCATTGGCTGCCGAACGTCGAACTCGAATTCGTCGTCAAATCCACTGCTGATTCCCTATCCGACGTTTTGGCCGAAATCGCCCGCAGCCACGATGAGCCGTTTTTCATCGCCAGCTAAAATAGTTTTATTCATGCAAACTTCCCCCGCCGTTTGATTAAGCATTACAGCGAAACCCGCCACACCTGCGACAGTCTGATCTTAAGCGGCGCATCCTCGTCGCTTTCACGAGCGCCGCATAACTCCTACGCGCATACCGATGGTCACAGCGTTACTGAAATTTCAAGTACGCCGCCCGCACACCGACCCTTAGCGCTGATTGATTTCGCCCTCGCTGGCCGTGACTTTACGCGCTATCTCGCAGCATTAGCGCCTACTCCAGTCGGCGCACCGGACAAAACGCTCGTACACATCATCAGTGATTATTTGCAAACGGGCCAACCTATCTCAATCGTCGAGGCTGCATGGACACTGCAAGTGCAAACTGACGAAGACCTGCTCGCACTCAATAAATATCTGCTGGCCGAAAGTCAGGACGCGCACATCTTGAGCGAACTACCCGGCACGGTGCAGATTATCCCGCCCGTTCGCATTGACCCGCAGGTAAGTGTTGGGCAGCACGCTTGCCTCGGCCCCAATGTGTACCTTGAGCGCGGTTCGAGCGTGGGCAACGATGCCGTTGTGCGTAACGCTATGATCTTAGACCACGCTATCGTTCCGGCTGGCGAACGGGTCGATAACGCCATCGTCGCGCCTCGCGTCCGCATTCCCGCCATTGATGTTCGCTCTCGCTCATGAACCAGACCCGGCCTATAATGGGCAATCCTTAGCGCTGGCCGCCGCTAAAATTCACACTGCCAGCGTCAACATTTAGAGGGTTGTCGGGCTTTGGCTCAACCGTTCAAGATCTGTCCGATCTGCGATACTCCCGCGCATCGCAACGCGACTGTGTGCAGCGTCTGTGGTACGTCGCTCGACAGTGTAAAAGCTGTCACGCTGCTGCCGAACCGGGAGAAACCGAACAAGCAGAGCTACGATCATCACTATGGCGAAACAGACCTGTTTGAAGGCGACATTCGCTGGCGTGGCGGTACGTATCTTTTCGGCGCGGTCATGACCATTGCTCTGCTCATCTGCGGCGGATTAGGTGTTTGGCTTGGAGCGCGGGCCTTCCAATCGGCGGTTTTCGGACTGCCGACGGCTGTGCCCACAGCGAAGAACAGCCCGACGATCAACGCCGATTCCTTCACGGCAACCGCCCCCGCAGAAGCGGACATCAGCCTGAACACCAATACACCTTTTCCGACACCGTTGATGATTACGGTCACGCTGATGCCTTCTCCGACTGAGACACCCGGCCCCTGTACCCATGTAGTTGCGCCGAACGACGATCTGATTTCAATTGTGTTTAGCTGTGGGCATCGCACGATGGATATTGTGCCAACCGTGCTAGCGATCAACGGGCTGGAAGATGCCGCCCTGATTCAATCCGGCCAAACGCTGATAATCCCGTGGCCGACCCCAACGCTTGACCCAAGCATAGCGACAGCCGAAAGTACGGCTGAAGCGGGCGATAGTGCCTCACTCTCCGTCGCGGGTAATTTCATCCCCGGCCTTCCCGGCGAAAATGAGGAATTCGTAATGCCCTCGTTACCGACGCCCACGCTGCCACCCGGCGTGGCGTGGCATCAGGTTCAACCTGACGAAAACATCATTTCGATTGCCTTCCAGTACGGCGCAGACATCGAAATCCTGTCGCAGCTTAACCCTGAAATCACCTTCTCACAGTGCAATTTCGGCTTGCCTACGGGCGGCGAAAACTGCATCGTTCAGGTGTACATCGGCCAGCAGGTACGTGTACCCGCGCCGACACCCACCTCGACGCTGCCGCCAACCGCATCCGGGAGCGAAACCGCGACACCTACCCCTACTGCCACATTTAACGCACCGAGCCTCACTGGCCCCGGCAATCTAGCGCTGTTCCGCCGCCATGAGTTCGTGACCCTGCGTTGGGTTGCATCCGGTACGCTCAGTTCGGGACAAGTCTACTCGGTGCGCGTCAAAGATTTGACCTTGCGAACGAATTTTTCAGCGACTACACAAGATTTGTTTTTCATCGTTCCATCTGAATGGCAAGGTGAAGACACCCTGCGCCACGAGTACGAATGGACAATCAGCGTGATCGACACAGAGCGTCCCGACGACCCGTACTTTGTGACGCAGCCGCGTATCTTCACATGGGAAGGCAGCATTATTCCGACGCCTGAGCCAACCAGCGATGAAGACACAGAAGAAGGCATGGACAATGCGTAAAGCGATTAACCTGCTGCTGTTGGGCGTGGTCTTATTTGTGCCCGCCGTCACGACAACAAGCTGCAACTTCACACCCAATCCACAAGGTGCAACACCGACAGTTATGGCCGTTACCGAAACCGCAGTCGCGCAAGTTCCATCGGAAACGCCTACATTGACGGTCACCACAGCGCCCACCGACGCCGAACAGCTTCAACCGAGTGAGCTGCCGCAGGTCGAAAGCCCTACGCCGTCACCAACGGACGCGCCGCCCACCGAATCGCCCACGCCGAGCGAAACCCCCGGCCCCTACGAACACACGCTGCAACAGGGCGAAACGCTCGGCTACATTATCCAGCTTTATGGCTATACCGATTTTGGTGTCATCGATCAGGTGGTCGCGCTGAACGACAATATCCCGGATGCGAATAGGCTTCCCGGCGCGGGCGCGATCATTCTGATTCCACGCCAAACCGCCACGCCCACGCCCGATCTTAACAACCCGACCATCGTCGCGCAGTTGACTCAGACAACGCCAACGCAGTCATATTTCACAGGCGAACTGATGTGCCATACCGTTCTTCCCGGCGAAACCATCGTCGGCATCGCGTCCGAGTACAGCACGACGATTGAAGTCCTGTCGCAGCTCAACCCTGATTTGTTCTTTAGCGGCTGCAACTTCACCATCCCAAGCGGCGGCCCGGAATGTAACGTGCTAATTTCCGAAGGGCTGTGTGTCAACGTGCCGATGCCCACGCCCACACCCACCCTTTCGCCAACGCCATCCGGCAACGAGACCGCTACGCCCACACCAACTTATGCACCGCCGATGGTTGTCTCGCCGCCGCAGAACGCTATCGCCCAAGCGGGAGTTATCCGGCTGCAATGGGTCAGTGTTGGTGAATTAGGCGATCAAGAGGTCTATCTGGTTCAGGTCGAGGACACGACCAACGCGGCGACCTTTACTCAGGTGACGAAAGATACATCGCTGCTGCTGCCAGCTTCGCTCATCCCCAACGACGGCCAGACGCATATCATCAACTGGCGTGTATCCGTCGCCCGCCCTAACGATCAAGGCGTTTACCGTGTGGTGAGCGGTGATGGCCCGCTGCGGACTTTCCAATGGCAGAGCCAGTAGAAGCAGGCGTTTCTCCTGCTGCCGCGTCGAGTTGGTAGATTTGCAGTTCGCCGTAACTTGGGTCGTGCAAAGTCGCAATGAGGCGCGCATCGTGTTCACCTAAATAGGCGCGCATTTGCAAGCTGAGGTTGTAATAGGCATCGCTTGGATCGGTGATTTGCCGCAAGAAATCCAGCGTCACCTGATCGTAAATAATCACGTCCGGCGGGGCAAAATTGACCGCCTCACGAAAGCTGATCGGCTCATCCACATAGCGCGGATTCGTCTGGTTGATCGTCACCAGCAGCGTTCGATAATCCGCCGTCTGCTCTGCTAGCCCGAACCAATAATGCTGCATGGCGAGAATGCGGCTGTCCGGCGGCAAGTAGCTGGCGATCTGGCTGGTGAACGCCAGATAGGGCGTCGTTCGCTGTGCGCGCAGTTGTACCCTTGATTGCGCCACGATGCCCTCGCCACACGCCAGCAGCGCAACTAGCAAAAGCGATAGCCTCGTCCAACGTCGTCCAGCGCGCATCTGCCACAATCGCCAAAAACCCGCCGCCGCCACCAACGCGAACAGCGGCCACAGCGTCACGAGATACATCGTCGTCTTAGGACTGAGCATCGCTGCGAACATCACCACCAGCGACGCACTAGTGACAGACAATACTATCGCTGATTGATCCCCTCTTCGCACAGCGCGATAAAGCAGCCAACCCGCGCCGACGATCAGCAGCGCCAGCCACACACTCGCGCCGATCTGCCGCCCGAATGCATCAAGCACAGGTTGATAGCGCTCGACTTCCCGCGAGAGATTCGTCAGATAGAACTCAGCGTCTAGCAGCCCGAAGCGATCAGACAGGTTGCGGTATTGGCCGCGAAAATCGCCCCAATTCGCTAGCGCATATAACACATAGGGCAGCACCGTCAGCCCGAAACCGACACATGCCGACATCACCGGAACAAGCGCCTTACGCCGCCACAGCGGCAGAGCCGCCAACAGCAGCACAGGCAGCCAGAAGGCGCCGTATAGATGCACCAGCGCCGCGAACCCGCATA
>JACMMD010001134.1 GCA_014379235.1 Anaerolineae bacterium | reverse complement strand
GTAGCCTCGTTGTTCCTGTCGAACCAATCATCGCTGTCCGATGCGCTGCAACAGGGCAAGGATTTGATTGCCGCGCTGGACGCCGAGTCCTAATAAATAATGCCTGTAGGGGCACGACGTGTCGTGCCCTTTCCTTATTTTTATTTATTGGGGTTTTGACTTTGGCCGCCAATTTAAGCGTTTCGAACACCGCTTCTACCCGACGCCGTTCGCGCCTCACACTGAACCAGCGTCGTTATATGATCGCCGCAGGGCTGCTCGCGCCTGCGGTGCTGCTGCGCTTGTTCACCACTATTTACCCGTTCTTGCAAACGCTTTACCTCAGTACGCAGCGCGCAAATCCGGCTTTCCCGCCGCAGCGCTTTATTGGCTTCGGCAACTTTGAGCGTCTCGCGGGCGATATTGTGGTGCAATCCAGCATCGAGTTCACGCTGATCTTCGTCTTTGTCTCGACCTTCTTTCAGATCGTCCTCGGTATCGCTGTCGCGCACCTGCTGAATGCCCCGTTTCGACTGCGCGGGCTGGCCCGAACCATCAGCCTCATCCCGTGGGCTATCCCGATGGTGGTTGCGGCCATCGGTTTTCGCTGGATGTTCGATGACCAGTTCGGCATGATTCCTGATCTACTGCGGCGCATTTTCGGCTTAGATACAACATGGCTGATTAACCCGCAGAACGCTCGGCTTGCTGTCGTGCTGGTAAATATCTGGAAAAGTACGCCGTTCGTCGCGCTGCTGCTGCTGGCAGGTCTGCAAGGCATCCCGCAAGATATGTACGAGGCGGCCCGTGTGGATGGCGCGACGTGGTTACATTTGCTGCGTTTCATCACCATCCCTATGCTGCTGCCGATCATCGTTTCAGTAACCATGTTCATGCTCGTCTGGCAATTGGCGGTGTTTGATTTGCCCTATGCGATGACCGGAGGCGGGCCCGGCTTTTCGACAACTGTGCTGGCACAGAAAATCTTCTTAGAGAGTAATTCGCTGAACTATGGCTATGCGGCGGCGCTGAGTATTGTTCTGGTGTTAGTGGTGGCGATTATCGGCGGCATTGGCATGTACATCTTCCGCCGTGTAGAAGTATCGCATTAAGTAGGTGGCAGCATGACGACGAAACTGGCATCCACATCTCAACCACAATCCAAACGGACTGAACAATCTGCCGCGAAACCATCATGGCTGCGGCATCATGGTGGAACGCTGACAGTCTACATCAGTTTCGTGATCTTTGCCTTCGTGATCGGACTACCCTTCTACTACATTTTCGTCTCGTCCATCACACCGAGAACAGAACTGTTCACCCTGCCGCCGTCGTATTGGCCCAGTACACCGACCACTGAAAACTACTTCAACATGTCGGATTCCGTACCGTTTGCGATCTACTTCCGCAATTCGTTGATTTTCGCGTTGGGATCAAGCGGCCTATCCGTCGCCTTGAGCGCACTCGCCGCCTATGCACTGGCGCGCATCCGCTTTCCCGGCAGCAACTTGATCTATATGGCGCTGATTCTGTCTGTCGCACTACCGCAAATCGCAGTTCTCGTGCCCATGTTCCAAACGTTTCAGGCATTCCGTCTCATCAACACACATCTCGGCCTCATTCTGCTGATGAGCAGTCTGATTCTGCCGTTCACGATCTTGACGCTAGTTTCGTTCATTCATCAAGTGCCGGCTGAAATCGAAGAAGCGGCGTTGATCGACGGCGCGACCACGCTTCAAGTGTTGTTCCGCGTCGTGCTGCCGATCATTCGTCCGGCCATGTTCACCATGTTCGTGATTAACTTCATCATCAGTTGGAACGAACTGCTCTACCCACTGGTGTTCGCCTCGCGCACTGACACTAAAACGTTGAGCGTCGGTCTGCTCGAACTCGCCAGTGATGCCTCGACCTATACACGTCCGTGGGATATGATGAGCGCCATGAGCGTCGTTATGATTATCCCCGTGCTGCTGTTGGTGCTGTTCGGCCAGCGGATGATTATCTCCGGTCTTGCGCGTGGGGCGATTAAGTAACCGAGTCCTCTAGCGTTCTCATCGCCTGCCATGCCCTCAAGAACTCGGCCACGCTCCATGCTTGGGCGATAGCACCTCGCGGCGTAAACGGCGCATCCCCATCGGAGACTTCGCCGAGGCTGCCCATGCCTTGTCCAGAAATATGTTGCAGTAGCGATTCCAGAAACGAACGTGCGGTCTGCGGGTCGTTGTAAACGCGCAAATGCGCCAGCACAAACGGCCCGACCAGCCACGCCCACGCCGTCCCTTGATGATAAACGCTGTCTCGCTGCCGACTATCACCACCATACTGACCGACATAACGCGAGTCATCGGGCGATAAACTGCGTAGCCCGTGTGATGTCCACAGCTTGCGCGCACAAACGTCGACGACACCTTTTTGCTGCTCCGGTGTCAGCGCGCAATAATGCAGCGAAACGGCCATTAATTGATTCGGACGCAAACTGGCATCGTCACCCTTCGGCGTATCCAACACGTCGTAGCAGTAGCCGTTATCCACGCTCCAAAAACGCGCAAAACTCACCGCGACCTGTGTCGCCCTTTCCTCATACGCTTCAGCGCTTTCACCGATGTGGCGCGCAAATTCCGCCATGCTGCACAGCGCGTTGTACCACAGCGCGTTAATCTCGACAGCCTTGCCCGTGCGCGGCGTGATCACCCAATCCCCGATTTTCGCGTCCATCCACGTCAGTTGAACGCCTTCCTCGCCCGCATACAGCAGACCATCGGCAGGGTCAACGTGAATCTGGTAGCGTGTCCCGCGAACGTGCCAGTCGATGATGTCCGCCAAGACGGGATACAATTCGCGCAGCAGTTCGTCATCGCCAGTCAATGCGAAATAAGCACGAATCGCCTCGAAATACCACAACGTTGCATCTACGGTATTATATCCCGGCACGATGCCGCCTTCGGGGAAATTGTTGGGCAGCATCCCCTGATCGACAAAGCTGGCGAATGTGTGCAAAATCTTGCGCGCAACTTCAGGCCGTCCGGTGGTGAGCGTCAACCCCGGCAGCGCGATCATCGTGTCGCGCCCCCAATCGCCAAACCAATGATAACCCGCGATGATCGAATAACCCTCCGGCTCATCGGGCAGTGGCCGCCGCACGACAAATTGATCGGCGGCAAGAACCAACTGCTGCACATCATCCGGTTCGGTAGCAAACGGGCTGCGCCGGATAAGCTGCGTCTTGTGTCCGACTCGTTCGGTTAGCACACGTTCGCCACGACTCGGCTGGCCGCCAGCGCGTTCACTGCCGATATTCCACACAGGCTCGGTTGATGCGGCCAGCGTCAGCATTTCCCCCGCTTTGAGCGTCGCCTTGAATTCCCCCGCGTACAGGTGATCTTCGAGGCTGGCCAAACCGCGATACGCTTCTTCGCTCAGGTTGTATCCCCGATACCATTCGTGCTGTGGGCTGATGACAGCCCCTTCGCTTTTGATGTAAAAGTCAGTCGCGCCATCATAGGCACAAATACTTAACACGCGCTCGAAAGCATTATGGCTGATATCCATAACCCAATTATCCGTGCGAATATTGCCGTGATGGTCTCGGTAATTCACCAGCGCCTTCAGAGACAGCGCCAACGACTGCGAAGCCCGCACGAGCTTATAAGCGATGAATGTTCGGTTGGCGTCACGTTCCATCCACACACGCTTTTCGAGCAGCGCATCACCAAATGCAAACGTCCATACAGGTGTCGTGCCTTCGAGGTAAAAACTTTCGAGAAACATCAAGCCCGGCGCGTCGATAACGCCGTTTTCCCACATATTTGCATAGAGCAGATAGGGCGTCCCACCATACGTCGCCGTTTCGTCCAACTTCGTGAGCATCAGCGTTCGGCCTACGGGCGGTTGCAACGCCGCGATCAGCAGCCCATGATAGCGCCGCGTCAATGCGCCGGAGATCGTGCCGGATGCATAGCCGCCTAAGCCGTTCGTCACCAGCCATTCATGCTGTGACGCTTGTTGAAAATCGCCGCAAACATCCCGTCCGAACCGCAGCATAACGCCCCCTCGTGGCTGAATGTAGAATACAGCTAAATCGCGTTTTCCTCGCTCACGATCACATGCACCTTGATGGCTTCTTTCGTTTCCAGCAAAGTGCGAAACATCTCAGCATAGTTATCGAGGCCCTGAATGGGATGCGTCAGCAAGCGCGACAGCCAGCCCGGCCATGCGGCCTCAGCCTGTGCGAAGTCCGCTACGCCCGTTTCAAAGTAGCCGCGATGCGCGTTGACCGTGCCGAACATGACTTTGTTGCCAAGCACAAAATCGAGATTCAGCTTATCGCTCTGCACTTCAATCGTTTTACTGCCGCCCGTGATCGACGACAGCACCAGCACCCCGTTCTTGGCGAGAACATTGGCCGCTTCAAACACTTGAGGCGACGAACCGCTCGCCTCGAAAATTAGATCGAACGGCCCGAACTGCGCCGCCGCGTCAGCCATCGACATCTCACGGGTGCTAACATAGCGCACACCGATATCCTCTAGCAAGTCAGAGTTGAACGTCGGCTTTTGTGAACGTGCAAAGGCGGTTACATCCACTCCGCGCAAACGCATTCCTAGCGCCGCCAGCAGCCCAATCGTCCCCGCGCCAACCACCGCCGCCTTATGTGGCTGCCACACTTTCAAACGGCGCTGAATCTCATACGCCTGCACAATGCCCTTCTCGATGATGCTCATCGGCTCTAATAGTACGCCGATATGCTTCAAACCATTGGGGATTTTAACCAGAAATTCCACATCTTCGACGTAGTATTCAGTCAGGAAGCCGTGCCGCAAATTGATGCCACGTTCATAATAGGTGCTGTCGGTGGTCATATCGTTCGTGCCGATCACGTCGTAGATCGAATTTCCGGGTCGGCGCACCGTCGGCACGACAAAATCGCCCGCCGCAACTTGGGTCACGTTCGCGCCCACGTCGACCACCTGCCCGAATGATTCGTGACCCGTCACCAAAAAATCATAACCGGGAGGCGGCGCACCATACTCACCGCCATACAGTTCTTTGTCCGTGCCATCCTGCCCCACCATCAACACCTTGACCAGCACGCCGCGCCCGTTCGGGATTTCGTCCAGCGTCGGTTTCGGCAGGTCTACCATGAACGCCGTATGTTCCTGTCGAGGAGTGATCGCAATCGCCTTCATCGTGGTTCTGCTCCGTTCTTCTTGTCGCCAATGAGTTTTGCAACCAACGCTGTCCAGCCCGTCTGATGGCTGGCCCCTAGCCCCATACCTGTGTCGCCGTGAAAATACTCATAGAATGGTACGTAATCGCGCCAGTGTGGGTCAGATTGTAGATAGGGATTTGCGCCGAATACCGGACGCTGCCCGCCCTTCGCCTCATCCCGCAGGAAAATGCTCGACAGCCGCCGCGCCAATTCATCCGCCGCCTGATCGAGCGTCATATAGTTGCCCGAACCAGTCGGTACTTGAATCGTCAGCGAATCGCCGTAGTAACGGTAATACTTTCGCAGGGCTTCTACGATCAGATAGTTGATCGGAAACCAGATCGGCCCGCGCCAGTTTGAATTACCGCCGAAAAGCCCACTGCGCGACTCACCCGGCTCATAGCGCACTACATAGTCCACACCATCGACATGCAGAATATACGGATTTTCCAGATGATGCCGTGATAGCGCCCGCAGTCCATAGTCCGAAAGAAATTCACTTTCGTCGAACACGCGCTCCAGAATACGAATCAACTTATGGCGGTTGATAATCGTCAGATGGTCAGGTGTACCGCTCTCGGTGTCCGGCGAGATCAACTTTTCCATCATGTGCGGGCGATACTTAACAAACCACTTCACGCGGCGGGCAAAACGCGG
>JACMMD010001133.1 GCA_014379235.1 Anaerolineae bacterium | reverse complement strand
GGCCTTTGGGATACTCTTTGGATCAAACATCCCGGCATAATCCGGCACATTATAAGCATTTTGGAGCGCGTTTGAGTCCATCCCTTGAAGTGCCGTGCCTGCATAAAGATTCGCAGCAAAGTCTTTACCATACATCACATCGGCATTGGGGACGACATCTATATTGCCTTTGTAGAAGCCCTGTTTTCCATTCATAGTCGTTTTTTCGACGGAATGTGAGCCACCTTTATCACTGCCCGTTACGTCCGCGTCCTTAATGACGGTGTTGGCCCCTACCCCGACCAACTGTGCCCATTTGACCTGCCGCAGTCCAGAAGCTTGGTGGGCCTTGTAGCGATTGAGAGCGTAGTCTCTTTCCGTATCGATCTGAGTCGCTAAGTTCTTAAAGTAGGCGAACTTAAAGCCTGATCCTTTCGATCCGACATAGCCCAGAACTTCTTTTTTGAGATTAAAAAAATGAGAATGCAGCGTAGGCAGCGATAGGTCTACAGCATAACCATTGAGAAATTCGTGGTAGGCATCAAAGGCCGCCAGAAGCGCTTTGTAGCGTGTACCCTCAGACTTAAGTACCTTGCCGCCGAACTTTTTATCCTTTTTCGCTGTGCCTGCGACGCTTTGAATCACCGCGCTGTTTGGCAGGCGTTGAATCAGCCCCTTCGGTTGAACATCGTTCGGTTGTACACGGGTCGGCTGAAGCAGTTGGCGCGTGGCAGCATTCCCGACAAGGCGCTGCAAAGCCAGCACATTCTCCACCGTCGGCGTGTTGATTAAGCGAGAAATGTTCGGTAGGGCGTTCTCTTGAGGTGATGCATCTGGCGAACGGCGTTTTTTAGTGCGTGATTTGCGTTGATAACTGTGCATAGTGTTGAGATGTCACCTATGACGTTTTATATACTGCATATTGTTATATATCAGTGCGGATTTCTGATTATTATAGCCGTATTCAGTTATTGGTGCAGATTGGAATCGATAAATAAAGAATAAAAATTCGGGCGCTATCTGCTAAAGCAAAGGGATTGAGGAGGTTCTGTTGATTCCCGTAGGGGCGACCCGCAAGCGAAGCCGTCGCCCCTACTCGCCCTATTGCTACCTAACTTTTCACCACCAGCGCCTGATGCGGATAGCGGAAATACGGATTGGGCACGGCCTTCTGCGCGGCTTCAAACTCCGCTAACGGGATGTACCTGTTGCGCCCCTCTTTGGCCCGCGCTCCGTACCACAGCGGATCATGCACGATGATCGCGTCTACAGTGTAGCCCGCAACCACCAGATAATGCCCGCCCGTATAGCTGCTCAGTCGGTTCTTGATATAGCTGTACAGAATCAGCACCATCGCTGGACGGCCAGCGTCGATCTCGTGGCGGAGATTTGGGACTGTCGCCTGATTGCTGAATTGCAACGTTAATCCTTGAGCCGCCGCCAATCCGGTTAACTGCATCCAACCCGTAAAGCCATCCATGCCGACATTCAACCCTTTATACAAGCTGTCAACGGTGATCGCGGCAGGGTCGGGCTTACCCAGTCGCTTGGCGTGCCAACCGATCAACATGCGAATACATGCGGGGCCGCAGTCGTTACGTCCCCAATCGGCATCTTTGCCCACCTGCGAATAATACGGCACGTCAATCAATAGTCCGCCTTCAATCGGCCCCGGCAGAGTTGGCGGAGTCGGGTTTGTACCGCCGTTCGGTGGCGGTGGTGGCGGCGGTGGAAGATCGCCCGCTTCCCGAATTTTAAGCCGCTGCCCGACATAAATCAGGTTCGGATTGGCGAGGTTATTATCCGTGCGGAGTTGCTCCATCATGGCGTAGCTGCCATATTCGCGCTTGGCGATTTCGTAAAGCGTATCGCCGGCCTTCACGATGTATTCACGCATACTGGTCGTCTATCCCGTTTGAATTTGCAAATAGTCTCTCACCACAATACAACAATACAATGCTACCAAGCATTTAGCTGTTAGCCTTTAGCAGTGCAAAGTCTAACGGCTTCTGTTCTTAGCTGATAGCTAACCGGCTGATGGCTGACAGCTTCTTTGGTGAACGCGAATGCGTGGACTATAATGAAATTAATACGTTCCACCTGTGGAGATTCCGATGACCACCGCCCCACAGCCCGCTCTCAATATTCCGCTTAATCACCGTGACGAACGGCGCGAGACTGTCTCGTGGCCCACACTGGCCGCCTTCATTGGCGGCGCAGCGGCACTGATAACCGCGCTGGTGATCGGGCTGGCGCTGCTGGCCGGGCGAACGCTGCCTTCCGGCGGTGAAGTGGCATACGTCAACGGCATCCACACGGAGACTGAACTGGCGATACTCGACGCACGAACCGGACTTATCCACATACAAACCGCTAATCGACTGTGGGATTCGGAGCCTGCGTGGTCGCCCGATGGTCAGCAGATCGCATACGTTTCGGAGCGCGAAGGCCGCCGCAACATTTACGTCAGCGATATTTTTGGCGACAACGAGCGCCAGATCACTGACAGTCGCGGGCGCGATTATTGGCCAAGCTGGTCGCCAGATGGGCGTTTCATCACCTTCGAGTCGTGGCTGAACGATAACCCCGAAATTTATGTCATCGACATCACAACGGGCGATGAACGGCGGCTGACGCGGCATCCCGGCAAACATCAGCATCCGGTGTGGTCACCGGACGGAGCGCGCATCGCCGTCGTTTCGTACCGCGCCCTGAATTGGGATATCTATATCATCGACCTGCTGTGGCCAGAAGGCACGGAAGCCCTGCCCGACGCTGAACAGGTGCGGCGGCTGACCGAAAACCCGGGCCGCGATGAGCATCCAACATGGTCGCCGGACGGAGTGCGCTTGGCGTTTATGTCCAGCCGCGAAGACAACACCGACCTGTACGTGATGGACGCTCAAGCAGTGCTGACCGATACAGGTACGCTCGATGGTGCGAACTTACAGCGCTTGACCAGCGAAATCGCGTGGGACGCCGAGCCGTCATGGTCACCCGATGGCCGTTCGCTGGTGTTTCGCTCGAATCGAACGGCCAATGACGAACTCTACGTCTACACTTTCGGCGCGGATAGCATCACGCGCCTGACGTACAACGATACCCGCGACGAATTCCCGGTATGGCGGCCTTAGCTCAACCGAACGAACAGCTACAGGGGCAAGCATGAGTCTTCCTCGCGCTCTGATGATCGTTGGCGTTAGTCTGGTGCTGGCCATGTGGGCAGCGGCAGGCGCGGCGCTGGCATTGGGGCGTGGACTCAGCAGCGCACGTTTGCAGGTCGCGCTGTACTCAGCCCGTGATGGCGACGGCGAAATCTACCGGATGGACACCGCCGACTCGAACTCCATTTGGTCGAGGCTGTGGGGCAGCATCACCGTTCGACTTTCTCGCAGCGAAGGTTGGGATGCCAGCCCGGCCCGTTCGCCTGATAACGGCGATTTCATCGCATTTGAATCCGGGCGCGACGGCGGATTGAACCTGTATCTCATGGGTGCAAACGGTGGCGACGTTCGCCGCTTGACGACTGGCGCAGACAGCAGTCGCAATATCGACCCCACGTGGTCACCGGACGGAACGCGCATCGCCTTCGCCTCGAACCGCAGCGGCGAATGGGACTTATATGTGCTGGATGTCGAACATGCTCTGAATAACCCCACCGATGGCGATGGGGCGCTGCAACTAACCGACGACGAATTTCAAGATGAAGCGCCTGCATGGTCGCCCGATGGCCGCCAAATCGCTTACGTATCGTGGCACGCCGAGAACTTCCAAATCTTCCTGATTGATGTTCCCACAACCGACGCGGGTTTCGTCGCAAATGATACGCCGCCTGATGGGCCGCCGCCGCGTCCTCAGCCCCGCGCCCTCAGCGACAGGCGCGCTCGTTACGTTGAGCCAACATGGTCGCCGGATGGCCGCTGGTTAGCGTTCGCCTCTGATCGACTTGAGCGCAACTTCGAGATTTACGCGATGGATATACAGAGCGGCGATATTCTGCGCCTGACCGATGACTCCGCGTGGGATGCGCGTCCGAGTTGGTCAGCCGATGGCCATTCGCTGTTCTTCGAGTCCTACCGCGAGGACAATTGGGATATTTACGCGCTCGATATGCCGCCCACGAGTGACATGCCTGCGGCGCGGCGGCTGACGTTCGACCCGGGCCGTGATGCGGAAGCGAACTAGGAGCAGCTAGTATGGGTACATGGGGATTAGGCAACTTTGAGAGTGATAACGCTGAAGAGTATCTCGATACGGTGATGAAGCGCCTTGTTGACGAAATTAAATCCCACCTGTCACCGGAAAAACTCAACGAGGAAGATTTTCTAGAAGCATATGGGGAGATCATTGTTATCCCGGCTATCGATATACTAGCCAGCTTACAGGAACAATATCGCTCCTATGGATACATCGATAGAGTAATGGTCAATGATTGGAAGAGGGAGTATTTACAAGCTTATGACAGAGAGGATGGAATGTATAGCGAAGAACATACACGAGAGAGACGAGCAATCATCGAAGCAACTTTTGAAAGGCTTAGGCAAAGTACATATTCAGAAAATGAAAAGGAATAGAAATTTGCAATCGCACCATCTTTGTACGAGGGGCTGAACGCTGATCGCTGACACGCTAACAGCTATGAGCTAAAGGCTAACAGCTACATGCTAATGGCTATCATCAAGGCAGGGTTGAGCCTGTGCGGGCTGACGGCGGCGCTGTTAGGCGCGGCGCGGCTGTTGGGCGAAGTGCTGCCCGCAGGCGCACAGATCGCTTACACCGTGCGCGCCGAAAGCACCTCGATCTATCTCATGGATGTGGAACACCTGCTCACAACGGAAATCACCCGCATTTCACGTCCGAATCCCGACGCTCCGCCCTTGCCTGCATTGTCGCCCGTGTGGTCGCCAGACGGGGAAAGCATCGCATTTTTGTCGATTGAAGAGCAAGACTCCGCGATGGCCATCTATGTGATGAATCAGCTTGGCGCTGCGCCACACTTGGTCGCCATGAATCCTTACGATGCTGCGCCGCTGGTCTGGTCGCCGGATGGAACGCGGATAGCGTTTACGATGAGCGAAAACGGTACACCGAATATTTACAGCGCTAACGTCGATGGCGGCGACCTTACTCAACTGACCAACGGCGGCGATTGGGGGCCTGCATGGTCGCCGGACGGCGGCGCTGCGCGCATGGCGTTTTTATCCTACCGTGACGGTAACGGCGAGGTTTACGTGCTGCGAATTGACGATAGCGCTTCGGATCAGTTTCCCGGCGAGAACGCTCTGCGCCTGACCTATGACGATGCGACGGATGCCAGCCCGGTTTGGTCGCCAGATGGGACGCGCCTTGCATTTGTCAGTGTGCGCGATGGCAATCAAGAGATTTATCTCGTAGACGGGCCGCCACGTCGGGCAGCAGAAGCGGCACGGGGCAGCATTCCACGCCCGCCGCTGAATCTCTCGCAGCATCCGGGCAACGATTGGTGGCCGGTTTGGTCGCCCGATGGAACACGTATCGCCTTTGAAACGTGGCGCGGCGACAGCCGTGATATTTACGTGATCGACGTGCGCGGCGGCATCGCCCGACGCTTGACCACCAGCTTGTACGAAGACATGCAGCCCGCGTGGTCGCCGGATGGCCGTTACATCGCCTATGTATCGTGGCAAACGGGCGACCCCGAAATTTACATCGTGGATGTGACCGCCGCGCTCTCAGGCAGCGCGATCCCCCGCCGCCTGACCAACAATCCCGGTGAAGACCTGTTCCCCACATGGAGACCTTGAAAGCACATGGCAAGCGTAGAGCGAACGTCATTCCCCCTGCATCGGACTCCTCTAGAATCGGAGTACTCGCCGCGCTCGATGGTCGCGGGCTGGTGGCTGGCTGCGATAGGGGTTTTCGGCGCGCTGCTGGCGTTATTGACGCTGATGCTGGTGGGCTTGGCGCTGGTGACAGGCCGCGATAAGACCAGCGGCAATATCTTATCAGGCTCGGCATGGGCCAGCGCGCCTGTGACCTTCACGCAGTACGCGCAGGGCGAATGGGACATTTACGCGCTGGATACACCGCGCCGCCTGCTGCAACCTCTGGTGATCGGGTTCACCAACGACGAGCAGCCGATGTGGTCGGCGGATGGTCGGCGGCTGTTGTTCGCGTCTGATCGCGGCGCGACGTGGGACTTATACGAACTGGACATTGAAACCAACGTTGTGCAGCAGCTTCATGTCGGCGCGGACTCAAGCAGCATTGATGATCGCTTTAACGAAGCCGACGCTGCATGGTCGCCGGACGGAACACATATCGCTTTTACGGCTTACGGATACGTTGATGCTGAGGTCGTAGTCATGAATCTCTTGGACGAAAACAACCTAAGTCCAACAGCGATCACCGATAACAGCGCCTATGATGGTGAGCCAACGTGGTCGCCGGATGGCCGCTGGCTGGCGTTCACGTCGAATCGCACGGGTAGCGGCGAAATTTATATCACCCCCTTAGAGTGCGGTGTAGCGCGGCAGATCACCCATCACCCCGCGTGGGACGAGAATCCGTCATGGTCGCCGGATCGAGACAATCCGCGCATCGCCTTT
>JACMMD010001132.1 GCA_014379235.1 Anaerolineae bacterium | reverse complement strand
GCCGCGTAACACTTGCTGTCGAGTGATGCCGTGAGTGCGTCCGATAATGCCGGAGAGTTCTTCCAGCCACGTTTCGCCAGCCAGTTCGAGCAGGCTCAAGGTCGCGGCGTATTTCACGTCGGGTTCGGGATCGTTCATCGCATTGCGAACGACAGGCATGGCTTCGGGCGTATCGTTCGCGCCGAGCGCTTCTAATGCCTTGATCCGCACGTCGGCATCTTTGGCTTCAAGTACGATCTTCAATACCGGAACAGCCGCCGCATCCTGACAATCGCGCAGCCCCCATGCAGCCGCTTCCCGAACGCTGTCTTCCTCGCTGCTCAAGACCTCAACCAGCAGTTGATAGGCGTTCATCATCCGCAGATCACACAGCGCATAAATCGCGCCTTCACGCACACGGGCGTCTTTGTCTTCAAGTGCCTGCTTGATGAGCGGTTCAGCCGCGAACCACGAAAAACCATATAGATGGCGGGCGACGGTGGCGCGTGATGGTGTTTCGCCATCGGTGAGGACGCGCTGCATGGTCACACGGGCTTCGCGGTCTCCTCGCCGGGCCAGCATTTGCGCGGCGTTGTAGCGCACGAAGAACTCGTCGTTACGCAGCATCTCTTCCGCTGCTTCCAGCGAGATCGATTCGGGCGGCAGCACGTTAATCATGGTCGCCAGCCGCCGCAGCGAGAGGCGGCGCTGTCCCTGCTTGGTGGTGGAGAGGCGCGGTTCGCGTCCGGTGATAGTGGTCAGCGTCATGTCCATTCCTAGCGCAGTGTGACGACGGCTACGTCGTTGAGTAAGGGCGTGTTGGATTTCGTGTCGATCACCGTCAGGCGCAGCATTCGCTTATCGTCAATCATGAACTGCGCTTTGAGGCGGCTCTCACCGGGCTTGCCGGGTGGGACAAGTTTGGCCAGCATCGACAGCGCTTCGCCCTCGTTAAGCGGGATAATTTGCCGTCCTGTGGCGTTGGTCTGCGCGATAAACACCGCCTGACCATTCTCATATTTGACTTCGATCATCGAAACAGCGTCGGTGTCGATCTCGCCAATCACGAATTCGACTTCGCTCTGCTGATCGTGGGCGGCTTCGAGCATGATCTCGATGGGTGTCTCAGTCGGGAAACTGCTGCCGAGCGGGATAATCTCGTCGTATTGATGCGTGTTGGTTTGCGGGTCGAGATAGCGCAGCCCGTAGCTGTGAACGAGATAGTCTTCCAGCCCGAAGCCCGCCGCCACTTGCAGCGCACCTTCCGCGACTGCCGTGAAAGGCTTGTCGGAATGCACCGCCATATCGGTGAAATATCTGCCGAGTGTTCGCTTGACCGATGGCATCAGCGACGTTCCGCCGACCATCAGCACGTAATGAATATCTTCTTCAAAGATGCCGCGCTGACGGGCGACGTGCATGACTTTATCAACGACGCGGCGCAAAGCGGTATAAAAGCCATTCTCCTCTAGCAGCGCTTCCATCTCGTCGCGGGTGATGGTGACGTTGTATTTTTCGCTGCCCGTCTCGAATACAATGTCGGCTTTTTCCACTGTTGAGAGCGCGATTTTGGCCTGTTCGCAAGCGGAAAGCAGCAGCGAATAATGATTGCCGAGCGCTTCCGTCGTTACGCCTGTCCGCTTGAGAATGTCGGCTAATAACCATTGGTCGATGTCGCTGCCGCCCATCATTCGTCCGGCTTTGGCGATGACGCGGGCCGTGTATGAGCGCGAATTGGTACTGAGCAGTCGCTTGATGAAACCGCCGGTTTTGTCTTTGCTTTCGGGCAGTTGAACCAGCGAGAGGTCGAGCGTACCGCCGCCGAAATCGAACACCAGCACCACCGCTCCCGGTTTGGTGACGGTATAGCCGAGCGCCGCTGCTGTCGATTCGTCCACGATGCGGATGCGATCTTGAGCGAGGTCGTTCATAACGCTGTTGAGCCACGTCAGATAGCCCTCGAACGCGGCGACTGGCGCGGTCAATACAAGCTGTTCGACCTGCGATTTGTCATAAGGCATGGCATCGATCACTCCGCGCACAAACGCACGTCCGGCGTCGCGGTCTGCCCACTGCGCGCCGTCGATCTCACGCGGGTCAGGTGAGGGCGTAGCGACGATACCGCGCTTGAAGTTGCGGAACAGGCGGTTATCTTGCTGGCGCTCTAAACCCGTGTCGATGACGCGCTGGCCGATGGTGACAATGCCTGCTTTACCGTCGTTGACGTAGACCAGCGACGGAACGAGCGAAGGTCGGTCTTCTAGCGCGGGGCCGCCGATACCGGGAACGGCGACAATCTCCGCCGCGTTTTGGAGCGCATTCCATTGGGCAATTACGGTGTTGGTTGTGCCGAAATCGATGGCCAGTTGATAGCCCATGAGTCTCAGTTCTGTGGCAAATCAAGGTTGAGGTGACGACTTCATTGTAAGGCCGTCTCTTATTTTCGCACCTTGAGTTCTCGTTGATTCTCAATTCGAGAATCAAAAGGCCGCTTATGCAGCGGCCTTTTGATTGATCGTGTAAGGACGGGTCTAGAACCGCCCCTTGAGGATATCTGCTGTATTATGAGCGCGAACGGCTGCGCTCTGTTGGGGCACAGTCCGTCGTCGGCTGATTATCTGCAATATCGATGCGTTCGACTAGATCGTTCGATTGCCGCCAAATGATTCCGAGAACGTTTCGCAGCGCCAGCAGCCAAGGTTGAAGTTCGCGTTCGCTTTGCGCGGCTGAGTCCAGAATTTCCTGCTGGCGAATTTGACCTAAGCGAGTGATTGTGATCGGATCCATTTGATTTGCACCATCCATACTGCTCTTTGATGATCTCATCATAGGGCAAAGGCGGTGGTAGTGTGATCTACCTAAAGTGGTAGTTTGAACTCAAATGGGGGTATTTAGGGCGAGGCATGCCTCGCCCCTACAGCAGATTGATCTCGGTGGCCCGCGCAAGCGCCTGTGTGCGGCTGTTGACGTTGAGCTTGCCGTAGATGTTGCGCGTGTGAACCTTTATCGTACCCACTGAAAGATACAACCGCTCGGCAATGTCGCGGTTTGAAAGTCCATCGGCAATCAGGCTCAAGACCTCTAACTCGCGTTCACTGAGAGG
>JACMMD010001131.1 GCA_014379235.1 Anaerolineae bacterium | reverse complement strand
GGAAAACGTGATGCTGCCGATCCAGTTCGCGCGGAAACGGCAGTTCAATCCCGCCCGCCGCGCCAAAGAGCTGCTCAAAATGCTTGGCCTCGACGACCGGATGCACCACCGCCCATCGGAATTGTCCGGCGGGCAGCAGCAGCGCGTCGCCATCGCGCGGGCGCTAGCGAACAACCCGCCGCTGATTTTGGCCGACGAGCCAACTGGCAACCTCGACACTGAATCGGGTGAGATGGTGCTGGACGCTCTGCAACAAATCCGCCATGAAGCAGGCACAACCGTTGTGCTGGTCACGCATGACCCGGCGTTGGCGGCGCGCACGGATCGCGTCTTTCATCTGGTCGACGGCCAACTTGTGCCCGCTAATGCGAACGCTAACGCCGCACCTACGCTTGTCGCTGTTGAGGCTGTCCGCCCCTAAAGCGAGGTTACATTGACCAATAAGGTCTTCTGGCAAGACCCCTACTTGACCGAACTGGATACGCACATCGCCAGCATAAATGGACGTATTATCACCGTCGCGGATACGATTTTCTACGCATTCGCGGGCGGCCAAGAAAGCGACGCAGGCACAATTGGCAGCCAGCCCGTTTTAGAAGCGCGCAAAGACGGCCTCGAAATCTTCTATACGCTGGCGGGCAATCACGGTTTGCAGCCGGGAAATCCCGTTCGCATGAGCATCGACTGGACGCGGCGCTATCGGCTGATGCGCCTGCACTTCGCGGCGGAAATCATCCTCGAACTCGCCTATCAGAATCTCGGAAGCATCGCCGGCATCACCAAAATCGGCGCGCACATCGCGGAAGATAAGTCACGCATCGACTTTGAATGGGGCGAGAGCATTTCGCCTGAACTGCCCATGCTGCAACAGAAAGCGCTGGCCGTCATCGCCGCCGACAGTCCTATCGTGAGCGCGTTCAGCGACGAAACCAACCAGCGCCGTTATTGGGAAATCGCTGGCTTTGCGCGGGTCGCTTGCGGCGGCACTCACCTGCGGAAAACGGGCGAAGTCGGCGCGATTGAGTTGAAACGCAAGAACATCGGCAAGGGCAAAGAACGCATCGAAATCACTCTCATACAGCCCTGATTCGACGCACAAGTTTCAGGTCGTTTTATGCTAAAATGTGGGCGTTATTCCGACACTTCAACCGAAGGAAACGTCTAATCTCATGCCTGATGAAACCTATCGCGTATCCGTCGCAGGCGTCGAGCGCGACCTGCGCTTGTTCGAGATTAAACCCGGTGTTCGCATCGCTATTCTCAACATTTTAGGCGACACCGAACTGGTCGAAGCCGCCACCAAAGAACTGGCCGTCAAGCTGCAATCGTATCAAATTGATGTGATTGTCACCGCCGAAGCGAAGTCCATTCCCCTCGCGCACTGCCTCTCATCGCTGATGAAGCTGCCCTACATTGTGCTTAGAAAATCGCACAAGCCGTATATGGGGGACTCGCTGAGATCGGAAACCTTGAGCATCACCACTGGCGCAACACAAACCTTGTTCCTCGACGAAAAAGACCGCGAACTGGTCAAGGACAAGCGTGTTGCGTTGATTGACGATGTGATTTCAACAGGCAGCACGTTACAGGGAATGCGCCTGATTATGGGCAAAGCTGAGGCGGATATCGTAGTGGAAGCTGCGATATTCACTGAGGGAGACCGCGCCAAGTGGACGAACGTGGTAGCACTAGGGCATCTGCCCGTGTGGGTCGATTAAACCAACTGAACGGCTGAGACTTTCTCGACAACCAGCAGATGTGACAAGCCGAAAATGTCGAGCGGAGTTCCCTCGAAGGCATATAGGCTGTCGCGCACGATGCGACCTGTCCCGCCCAAACGAGCGATGATGTTGTCATAGCCGCCATAGACACGACGATGCGTGACAATGCGTATTGGCAGACGATGAAAGAGGTGTCGCAGGCCGCGACTCGTATAAGCCTTCACATGCGGCGCGAGTTGGTTGCGCCACATATCCGGTAGATAGTTGATGAGCGGCGTATTGCCGAAGTGATATTCACCGCGCCAGTAATAGCCATGCGTCTCGAACGGATACCAGCGGTTCGGCGCGAAGATCACGATGCGCCCGCCAGTTTTGAGCGTGCGAACCATCTCCCTCACCGCCACCCGATCATTATCCACATGCTCTAAAACTTCGTGCGAGAGGATCGTATCAAAGGTATTCGCCGGATAGGGGATGCGCTCGGCAGCAGCCACCACCGCATGAGGCGTTTCTTCTCGCGCTTCGGCCACGCGCTCGATTTCGATGTCGAAGGCTTCAACGTGCGGCGTGTAACGCTTGCGAATCTGCGCCGCGTACATGCCCACGCCAACACCATCAATTAACACTTGGGTGTCTTGCAGCTTGGCCCATTTAGCGATCATCTGCAACCGTCGTTCCTGCCCTGCTCGCCAGACGTAGCTTGGTTCGCCGCGCAGAGCGGCTAAGTCAGAACGAGTCACCGTGTCGAAGCCCGCAGCGATTCAACCCGTGCCAGCGCAGCCGCCGCCAAACGGGTTTTGGTCATCGGCTGTTTGAGCAGCAGCGCACGTCTTTCCGGCTTATGCTCGCCCTTCGTCGGGATAAATACGGTTACGGTTGTGCCAGAACCTTCGGCGCTCTCGATCTTCAGCGAACCTTCGAGAAGCTGCGCCCGTTCGCGCATGTTGACCATACCCAGACTGCCGCGATATTCATAGTTGCCATCCACCGCGCCCGTATCGAAGCCGACACCGTTATCCACCACCTGCACGATCACCATTTCGTCACGGTAGGATACATCGACGCGCACGACTTCGGCTTCCGCGTGTTTACGTGCATTGTTGACCGCTTCTTCGACGATGTAAAAAATCACGCCCTGCTGTTGGGATGTCAAGTAGCTTTCGACATCGCGCCCGATGAAGGCCGACACCTTTTGCCCGTGCGTATCTTGCATCTTCTCTGCAAGCTGCTTGAGCGCCGCCGCTAAACCCTGCGTTTCCAGAACCAGCGGGCGCAGCGTGAACAGCATATGGCGGATTTCTTTCACGGTATTGCGCGCAAGCTGCTCAATCTTGGTGAGTTCTTGCGGCGCTTGCTCCGGGGTGCGTTCCAGCATCTTGTGAATGGTGTTCATCCGCATGGCGATAGCCGAGATGGTCTGAACCGGGCCATCGTGCAGGTCACGCGCAAGCTGTTTACGCGCCTCTTCTTCGACATCGACAAGGCGTTCTTTTTCCTCAACGAGGTTGGCATAAAGCACCGCGTTTTGCAGCGCGATAGTCGCCTGCGTACCGATAGCAGTCAGCAGTTCGACATGTTCAGCGCTGAAACCGTTTTCCGCGTCGCTGGCATAAATCAGTACGCCGAAATTCTCATAGCCCGAACGCAGCGGAATACACAACACCGAGCGTAAACCCTGAAAAGCGATGAAATATTGGAGTTCCGCATCTTTATTGGGGTCATCGCCCGTTATCGGAATACACTCGCGCAGCGTCATGCCGATGATACCGCGCATTCCGGGCAGCGTTCGCGCTTCGTCGGTGCGCGCCATCCCGCGTGAGGTCATCACTTGCAGCTTATTATCGCCCGTGCGAAACAGCATGACCATGCTCACCAACCGCGTACTCGTATGTTCACGCAGCCCCAAACGTCCCGCGTCCATCGCCGCATCGAGAATACGCTTATAGTCGAGTGTGGCGCTCAACGTCGCCGCGACTTCGTAGAGGCCGCGTGTGCGCTCGCGCAAATCCGATAGCTGCGACGAACGTGTAGTAGCGAGGCGCGTCAGCCATTGGCGCTCGGCTTTGCTCTGCTCTTGCAGCGTATAGCCCCAATAGCCTGCAATGAAAATAAACAATCCTAAGATCAGCAGGGGTATCGACAGTATGCCGACTAAATAGGCGGTTTGGTCAGCGCGAGGTGGCAACCAGACCAGCAGCGCACCAAGCGCCGCCAGCAGTACGGTGACCACTTGCACCCCGCCCCACTTGGGGCCAAGCCGCAGCAGGCCCGTGACGATGATCGGACTAACGATACCCAGCAGCACCAGCGGATTGCCGTTTGTAAGTCCGGCAAACGAGGCTACCGTCACCACATCACGCAGGATAATCATGATATGCAGTGGACGCCGCAGCCCGTTAAAGTGGATGAACGGCAGCAGCAGCAGGTTCGCCATGCCTGACACGACAGCAGCCAGCGCGATGTCTTCGCTAGAGACGTTGATAAGCCGCTGGTTGTTGGCCACCACCAGCGCCATCGTCACCACCAGCAGATCGGCCCAGCGCAGCCCGAACAGCGACCAGTCCTGTCGGTTGATTCCTCTTACGGCAGAAATTTCTGTTGTGATGCTCATAGGACAATAGTACCAGTCATTTTCACCCGGCTGCAAGTCTAACCCGCACTGCCACTTACGATAGGTTCCGTGTTCACCGCAGGCAGGTTAAAACGGTTCTCAAATGTTAGCTGTTGTTTCCCGCCGTTATTGATACCATATATATGCTATTCCTGCTTTATCAATAACAACAGTGAGTTTTTCAAATGACCAACCCGCAGTTACAAAGCGCTCTGCGCGCATACATCAATTCCGAGATTTTACACGACCCCAACTATCCGCTTGGCGATGACGAAGCGCTCATCTCCGGCGGCTTGATCGACTCGTTCAGCCTCGTCAATCTGGCGCTGTGGGTTGAGCAAGAGTTTGGTGTGCCTATCCCCGACAGCGACCTTAATGCGGACACGTTCGACACGCTGGCCGAATTGGTCGCCTACATCGAACGCAATCGCTAAGGCGCGCCCGTGATACGAACGATACCCGAACGACTGCAAGATTTAGCACAGGCCGCGCCAGAGCGCGAAATCCTGCGCTACCGCTTCCTCGATGGCAGCGAGATCGTACTCACCCGCGCTGAACTGCTCAAACTTGCCGAGTCTACAGCCGAGCAGCTTGAAGAAGCAGGCGCATCAGACGGTGACATCGTCGCTATTGTTCAGCGACATCCGCTCGCGCTGATTGGGACATTCTTCGGCATAACAGGGATAGCGGCTGTGCCTTCGATTCTGCCGTTCGCCACCGAAAAGCTGCACCCTGACCGCTATCAGGCGTCGATGGCGGCGCTGTTCGATCTGGTGCAGCCCGCGCTGCTGGTGACAGAGCCGGAACTCTACGACGAGGTAGCCGCGCTGCTGCCCTCACCCGCGCCGGAGAAGCCCACTTTGTTATCGATTGACGTAGGGGCGCAGTGCGCTGCGCCCCTACAGCCAATAAGCGACCCTGACGCTATAGCCCTTCTGCAACATTCGTCTGGCACAACCGGACTGCAAAAAGGCGTAGCCCTGTCGCATCGTGCGATATTCGACCAACTTGACGCCTACTCGCAAGCCAT
>JACMMD010001130.1 GCA_014379235.1 Anaerolineae bacterium | reverse complement strand
TTGCGCGCCGGACAGGAGTGGTGGGACGAGATCGTGCGGCAGCTTGAATGCTGCGATGGCTTCGTCTATCTGCTGTCTTCTGACTCCATCAATTCACAATACTGCCAGAAAGAACTGGACATCGCTCTTGAGCACGGTAAGCACATCTTCCCGGTACTGATTCATCGCAGCGCGATTGTGCCGTCATCACTCCAACATATTCAACACGTAGATTTTTGCGATGGGCTGGATATTAAGGCCGTCAAGAGCTTGCTCGATTCCATTTATCTGGCGGAACGCGTTGGCAAACCAACCCGTTCGCGGGCATTTATCAATGGAAAGCTGCTGCCCGTCACCAGCACCCTGCCGCCAGCCGCGCCCGATCCGGCTACGGTTGTCGATGAATCCGCCGAAGCGATGGAAAACGGCGACTATGATCGCGCGGTATTCCTGTTGAAACAAGCGAAGGCATCGGGCTGTTTGCCACGTTTCATTAATTTAGAAACGATGCTCACTAAAGCCGAAAACGCGCTCGAAGCGCAGATGTTCCGGCGCGAGGCCGAGCGCGAGTATAAGCCAATCGCGGCACTGGTGAAGCGCAAAAGTACACGCGCTATGGGCTGCGAGGCGTTCCAAGCGTTTAGACAGTCGTTCCCGGACTATGACCCCGATGGCCTTGGGGCGGTCTGCGCGACAGTTGTGCTGCCGATGTTGGAATGGTGCGATATTCCCGGCGGTCAGGTAACGATGGAATACGAGAAGAAGGCCAAGAATTACCAGATTGCGGATTTTCGCCTGAGCAAACACCCGATCACCAATGCTCAGTTTCAATTGTTTGTTGATGCTGAGGACGGCTATCGGGACGAACGCTGGTGGGCATTTTCTACCCATGCGAAGACGTGGCATCAAGCTAACCCGGATCCGCTGCCGCCTCGTTTCCTGTGGAGCGACCATCCACGCAGCAATATTTGCTGGTATGAAGCCAGCGCGTTTTGCAATTGGCTGCATTTCAAGACGGGGTTGAGCGTCAAACTGCCAACCGAGCAGCAGTGGCAGCGTGCCGCTCAAGGCGATGATGGTCGCATTTATCCGTGGGGTAATCGTTATGACAAGTCTTTATGCAACAGCCGTGAAAGCGGTATTCGCATGACTACACCTGTTACGCGCTATCCCGAAGGCGCAAGCCCGTTCGGCGTTCTGGATATGGCCGGGAACACATGGGAATGGTGCCTGACGAGCGCGGCTAATCCAGACGTGGACAGCAGCACAGCCGAAACGCCGCGTCCAGTTCGCGGTGGCTCGTTCATTGGAGAGTATCATCGGGCGCGGACGACATTCCGGTTCTATCTGAATCCGCAGTTTCGATATGCGACCATCAGCTTTCGGGTCGTATGCAATATGCCGATGCCTAATGTGCCGCGATAATGTTTCAAGATTGTATCCATTAAGATATGTATCAAAACTGCGTGAGCAATATTACAATTTATTCGTTATGATTGATTACAACATTGTGCTGCGCGAGAGTATTTAGCGCGCTGAAAATGGCGCGGGAAGCCATTGGGTAGTACTTGTTTCCCACCCGCGAGCATACGACTGAATGGCATAGTATAGGGGTCTGGGCTGAAAGTCATTGGTTACGAGAGTGAAATTATCGGGATAGCTGCGAGTAGGGGTAGGGAACCGCAGCGCCCAAATACACATCTTCGCTAACCACGGCCAGTTTTCATCGGCGTATGTGAAGGCATCTATCGTGTATTGCAGGCGCAGCGAAGGACGAACCCCATATACCCAGCGCGGGCTATCATTCCAGCCCGTCTCGGTGATGTAAACCGGAGTAGCTGCATCATCATAATGCAGCATCACGTTCCGAAGCAGTTCGGCACGGCGGAAGTTAAGTTGATCCGGCGCAGATGGCGCTTCGGGGGGGGACGTGAAGCCGTAAGTGTGGACGGCAAGCGCATCAAAGTAGGGTTTAGCGCCAGCTTCGTAGAGCGCTCCCAAATAGAGTAGGTCGTTCAACCCGTGAGGGCTGCCAGACGGTTCCAAGGTAGGGGCGAAGCCAGCAGCAAGGATTACGACGTTGGGGTTGGCGGCATGTGCTGGAGCGTACACCGCTTCGAGTAGGCGCGCATAACCTTCTGGATCGACATGATCGAAGCCCCATTCAAAGGCAAGATTAGGTTCGTTCCAGATGATTAGGTGGTCAATCACACCCGCATAACGGGTAGCGAACTCAGCCACAAACTCGGCAAAGTCACTGTAGGCGGCAGGGGGAAGGGTATTCAAAGTGGTGAACGCTTCATCGAGGGTGGGGTCGGCGCGGCGTGCCCAAGCAGGTACAAAGCCAAGTCGGGCGATGATATGGATACCTTGATTCTGCGCCTGTCGCACGATGCGGTCAGTCGAAGCCCAATCGTAAACGTTCTCGACGTTTTCGATATATGCCCAAGGGAAGAATTCGACGATAGTGTCCGCACCCATTTCGCGGACGAGCTGCAACGAACGCTGAATCTTCCACTCGTCTACCTCGTCAATGAGGCGGGTATGAACGCAAACGTGCGGTTGAATCGTCTCGACGGTTTGCGGAACGCCAAGCGGCGCACGAGGGGTCGGTGCTGCCAAGCTGCTCAACAACCACCAGATTGCCAACGTTTGCAAACTGATGTGAACGATCAGGCGGTGGTGCTTAATAAGTTGAAAGGTGACTGCGTTATGACGCAAACGATTACGTGTGATGAGCATGAGACTATGATAGCGCATTGGTGTGGAAAGTTGTACGATGTGGAGTTATGGGACTTGGAAAGAAAAGTAATAATGGAAATACCATTAATACGTAATTAGGTTGTCAAATATGAAAAGGGGAAATATTATTAGGTTGGGCTGACATGGTAAACAGCGTTGGGGACATTTTGAAAGATTAACAATGCGACTGTTCATTAGCTATGCTCGTGTAGATAAACCGGTTTGTCTTCAAATCGTTGATATGCTGGATGTCCATGAGGTCTGGTTCGACCAGCGT
>JACMMD010001129.1 GCA_014379235.1 Anaerolineae bacterium | reverse complement strand
TTTATGTTGCCCTCGACGCGCAACGTGGACACCCGCCTGCATCACCCGGCGGTGGAACGGGCCGCGCCGAACACGCATGTCACGGCGTACTCACCGGATGGCGTGGTCGAAGCGCTGGAACTGCCAGATCATAATTTCGTCCTCAGCGTCCAGTGGCATCCCGAAGTGATGTACGTCCAGAATGGCGATGCAGCCTCAGAGCGATTGTTTACGGCGTTTGTGAATGCCGCTCGTGAATCCGCACTACGCAAACAAGCCGTTCGCTAAAACTATGAACGCGGCACAACCGTGCCAGTGGTCATTGTGGTCGCTAGTCCGTCAGGGGTTGGCCCGTTGGACTGCCCCAATTGTTTATCAAAGGGCGAGACGCGGCGCGCCCCTTCTGGCGGGATGATTGGCAGAATGACGTAGAAGGTTGTGCCGGGGAATGACTCCATATTATGGCCGTCGCTCTCCACCCAGATTTTGCCGCCATGACCTTCGATCACACCCTTCGCAATCGTCAGCCCAAGACCCGGCCCCGCGCCAAGAAATTTGTACGTCCCGGTGGAGTGTAGTCCGGGGTCATAGGCGCGGAAGAACTTCTTGAACACCAGATCGAGATTTTCCCGATCAATGCCCACGCCCGTATCAGCAATCGCCACCAGAATATGATCGCGTTCGCCGGGTTTGGCCGCCGCTTGTAAGCTGGCGGTGATCTCGATGCGTCCGCCGTCAGGTGTAAACTTGATCGCGTTCAGCACGACGTTGCGGAAGGCTTGCACCAAGCGCTGCATGTCAGCTTGAATTGGTGGCAAACCGCGCAGCCCTCGCGCTGAGAGTGTAAGTTTGCGCTGCTTAATGGCATCGGTAAGCGGTTCGATAGCCATCCGCAGAACGCTCTCCGGCGCGGCTTGAGTGAAGCGTAAGTCCATCGCATCCACGTCAAGCTGGCTCACGTCGAGCATCGCAGCGATCAGTTCTTCCATGCGTTCGCTGGCTTTACGCAGGTTGCCGACCATGCCCGTGATCTGGTCGTGGTCGAGCATCCCCTGTTCGTTGAGCGCGTCCATGATGTCAATGTAGCCGCGCACCTGTGCCAACGGCGTTCGCAGTTCGTGGCTGGCGATGGTCACGAAATCGGTTTTCACCGAGTCGAGCTTTTCCATCTGCTCGTTGGTGTCCTCAAGGTTGACGTTGAGCTTTTTCATGCTCTCGTTGAGGCGGCGCAGATCGGTAACGAGGCGCGCATTTCGCAGCGCGACGCTGGTTTGCGAGGCGATAGTCGCCAGCAGTTCGAGGTCGCTAGTATAGAAAGGCGCGTCGCTGACCTTGGGGCCGGATGCCAACACGCCGATAAGTGAATTCTCGGCGATGATCGGCGCGTAGGCGCTCATGCCGAGACCTTGAAAATAGGCGCGCTCCTCGTCAGCGATGCCCGCGAAATCCGGGTTGAACTCGATGTCGAACTGCGACAGCGGCGCTTGCACGATAGCAAGCTGACGGTAAACGGGGCTGAACGTCGAAAGCTGCCCCCGTCCATCGCTCACGTCGGAGTTGGCTACCGCCTGCGGCAGCAGTTCGACCACATCACGAGCGCCGCTCATTTGGTCAACCAGCAGCAAGCTCGAACGCCGGACGCGCATGACGCGGTTAAGCGTATCGGTGGTGGTTTGGGCAAGCTGTTCGAGTTCGACGGCTTTGGATACCTGCTGGCTATATTCTTTGGTGGCTTGTCCGGCGTCCGTCGATGGAGCGGCGGTCAGGCGAATGACGAGCGGCTGTGCAAGCTGGCGAACGATCACATAAATCGTGGCCGCGATCAGTGAAATGGCAGCTAACACGGATGTGGTAGCCGGTTCATCAATGAACGCACGGTCAGCGACGGTCAGGGCGACGAAGATCACGGCGGCGGCGAACGGTATGGCCAGCATCATCCGTAGCGCCAGCGTCACCCAACCACGCACATGGAACACGCGATAAGATGCCAGCGCATAGGTTGCGCCCGCGAGGCCGAGCAGCAGAATCAGGGTTCCCGGCAGTGTCAGCAGCGACGTTCCGCTCAGGGACAGTACCAAGCCGACCAATACAACGGCGGTGTCCAATACCCAGAACAGGGCGCGGTTGGCGACTTCGGGCAGCGGCGCGGCATAAAACACGTAAAACGTGATGCCGAGCAGCGTTACGATCAGGATGGCCAGCGCGCCGAGTGCAACTAACGCCGAGACATTGTTAGTGACGAAGGCCGTCACCAGCCATTCGGGTTGGCCGACGGTCACAGGATCAGTGAGCATCGCCGCCGCGATGACCGCGACGAACGTTAATATGCCCACCACTAGCCATATGCGGCTCATACGTGGCTTGGCTACATCGCTGACGACGACTGCGCCGAAGCACACCAGCATCGCTACCAGTGCCAATGCCGCTAGAAAGCCGCGCTCTAATTTGTTAGCAATAAGAAAGGTTTCGGCAGGGGGGAGCAGATGAGCAGCGGCGGCCAGCAGCGAGAACACAATCGCCAGCGACAGCCACAACAGCCCGGCCCTTGCCTGTCGCCCACGCAGGCGCGCAAACACCAGCAAGATCACATGCGCGACGATGCTGATGGTTAAAACCGCGTCTGTAAGGGTAATCGATGCCATAAGCCTCAGCCAGCGTCCTTATCATGCATCACGACAGAGCATTGCTCGCCGTGATGACGTCGCTCGGAGAGCGCCGCTACTTCAAAATGTAGTAAGTTCCCTTTTTCGAGCCGACTTTGAGTAGGATACCTTTTTCGACCATATCCGCCAAGTCTAAGCGCAGCGTCTCCGCTGACACGCCCTGACACAGGGTACGGTATTCACGGTTGGTGATCGAGCCGTTATCGCGGATGTATTGCAGCGCCCGCGCCTGACGGTGATTGGCGATGCGTACCCATGAGGGCGCGGCCTGCTTCTCGCGGGCGTTGAACAGCGTCACGGCGAAGCTGTAAGGGCGGGCATCGAAATTTGGCGGCATGTGACCGGACTGCTGCATCACCTCGAACATACGATCAATACCCAGTCCGAGTTCTTCGATGTAGCCCCACTGAAACAGCCCGTTGACGATGCGCGGGTTGCGGCTGAAATGTTCTTCTTTGATGTTCTCGACGGTGATGAAGCCGGGAAGTCCACCGGGAGAGATGACTTCGAGACGATCTCCATACATGCGGATTTCAATGCGGCGGCCCTTGAGGCGGTAGTCGCGGTGGCAGACGGCGTTGACGATAGCCTCGCGCACGGCGAACTGAGGGTACTCGTAGGTTTCTTCACGCTCAAGGCTTTTAACCACTGCGCTGACGGCCATCTCGCTCCAGATCAAATTCCACGCGGCCTCAATGAGGCGAGGCAGCGGGCCGGTTAGCTCCTCGCGGCGCGAGTAGCCTGCGAGTCCGTTCTCGCCACGCGGCGTTTTGCCGACGAACTTGGCGAATACGACGCTGCTCTGCGGAAGCCAATGCTGCGGATATTCCGAGAACAGCAGAATGCCGCTAATGGTCGGCTTGCCATCGACATCCACCGCGCCGATCTCGCGCAGC
>JACMMD010001128.1 GCA_014379235.1 Anaerolineae bacterium | reverse complement strand
GATGGTACTGGCGTCGATAAGGTTTTTTGCGCCCTCACACTGCCGCAAGCGCCCAATAGGACTCCGAGCGTCAACACTGCTATCGACATCCATCTCTTACGCAATATCGTTCGACTCATAGCATTGAGACCCGGTTCAGCGACATGAGTATTTCAAGATTGGAAGCGGCACTTCTAACGCAGCTCTTTGCTGCTGTAACCCAGAATCCGGCGCGCAACGATCAATGTGTTGATCTGGTTGGTGCCTTCATAAATCTCGCTGATTTTGGCATCACGCATCCACTTTTCGGCAAGCCATTCGCGGCTGTAGCCCATCACGCCTAACAGTTCGACACACTTCTGCGCCACCTGCGTGACCACCTTGCCCGCCTTGACTTTAGCCATTGACGCTTCGAGATTGTTCTCTTCGCCCGCGTCCAACAGGGCGACAGCACGGAGTGTCAGCAGGTATGCCGCGTGTAACTGCGCTTCCATCTCCAACACATCGCGTTGAATGGCAGTCAGCTTGTGATATGGCGCGCCATAGGGGATGTCTACGCCTTCCGCCGCCAGCTTCTCCTTAACGAATTCCAGCGCCGCCCGCCCCACACCGAGCGCGCTGGCCGCCACCATTGGCCGCGTCGCATCAAATGTGGCCATCGCGCCTTTGAACGACTGCGTATTCCTACTGGCCTGCACTTCGGCGCTGCCGAGAATATTGTCGGCGGGGATACGCGCATCACTCAGCACAATCGAGGCCGTGTCGCTGGCACGGATGCCGTGCTTAATCTCGACCTTGCCAATGCGAACTCCCGGCGTTCCAGCTTCCACTACGAACGACTTCATGCCTGCGCGTCCGGCCTCTTTGTTGACCGTCGCCCACACCACCACTAACCCGTCGGATTCTTCGAGCGCCAGCCTGCCATTCGTGCAAAAGATTTTCTCACCGTTCAGCACCCACTCGTTGGTTTCTTCATCGAACACCGCCGTCGTGCTGATCGCAGCCGTGTCCGAACCCGCTCCCGGTTCGGTCATGGCCATCGCGCCCCAAGCAGGTTGATCGCCTTCCGCAAAGCGCCGCAGCAAACGCAGCTTTTGTTCACGTGTGCCTACGGCCTCAATCGCTGCACCGCCAAGCGCCGCATACGGCAAGCACAAGTAAATACCCGCGTCGCCCCACGACAGCATTTCAATCATCAGCATATAACGTAGATAGGTCGTGCTGGCGCGTTTCTCACGCTTATCGCCATCGCCGTCGGTGGACTGCTCCAGCTTATCGAGCGCACGCTTCTGCTGGTCGCGCATGATGGGCCACATCTGCTCGATAAACGCCGTCGGGCGGGCATGTTCGTTCTCGTCCATCTCGCGGGAAAGCGGGCGCATCATCGCTTCCGCGACAAAGCGCACCATCTCGGTTTGCTGCTGGACGTGTTCGGGGACTTCAAAAGAGATTGCCATCTGCTCGTACACCTATCACTTGTAGGGGCGCAGCATGCTGCGCCCCTACCCTATCTATTCCATATTCAACGTATGTCGCAGTTGATCGAGCATGTAAATCGACAGCAGGTTTCGCAGCGGGACACCGTAAAACGTCTCGCTGCCTGTATCGAACTTGATGAAACGGAAGCCATCGTGCTGCATATGAACCGAGTCCCCATCGAGACCGTACTCCGGCAGCGCCTGAGCCGCCGCCCATAGGTTAATCAATGGCACTTCGTAACGCTCGGCAACTTCGACAATAGCGCGATTG
>JACMMD010001127.1 GCA_014379235.1 Anaerolineae bacterium | reverse complement strand
TTACCGCGGAACCCGATCCGGTGCTGTTGACGCAAATCGCCAATGGAAGCTGGATTGCCCTGCCGCCGCTCTATATGGACGAAGTCGGCATTGAGGGCTTTGAAGCTGCCCCTGTCGGCACGGGCCCATTTCGCTTTGTGGAGCGCATCCCCGGTGATCGTATCGTTTACGAAGCCAACCCGGATTACTGGGAAGAAGGTCTGCCGCTGGTTGATCGGGTGGTGTTCCGCATTATCCCGGACGCGACTACCCGCCTCGCCGCTATCCAAACAGGCGAAGTTCATATCGTGAACCGCTTGAACGCGGACGAAGCAGCAATGCTTGAAGGCAACCATGATGTGAACATCGTGACCTATGCCAATGACCGTGTTTACTACGTGGCGTTTAAGAACATCGACAGTGGCGAAGGCACACCCATTGAAGACCCGTTGGTACGTCAGGCGTTCAACTATGCCGTCAACCGCGAGGGTATCATCAGCGCGCTTTTCGGCGGTCAGGCCGCAATGGTCACGGGTTTCGTTGTTCCCGGTAACCTCGGCTACGATGACACACTTGAACCCTATCCGTATGATCCCGATATGGCACTTGAACTGCTGACCGAAGCGGGCTACGCAGACGGTTTCAGCATCAGCATGGGCTGTCCAACAGATGCCTACCTCAACATTAACGAGGTCTGCCTATCGGTGCAGCGTGACCTATCGCAGATCGGTGTGGATGTGACGGTAGAGTTTAAAACGAGCAATAGTTTCTGGAGCGAACCACACTACGGTGCTGTCGGGCCTATGTTCGTGGATTCATGGTCAACCGATCTTGGTGAGGCGATCAATCGGCTAGAGGGTGCGCTTATCCCGGAAAACTTCTACGGCGCGTGGGATGACGAAACCATCATCGATCTGATCGGTCAGATCGGCTCAACGGTTGACCGTGATGCGCGCGCTGATCTGTACCGCGAAATCCAGACGTATATGTACGAGAATCCGCCGTTCATTTACCTGTATCAGCCATTCGCCTTTGAGGCCACTGGCGCAAACGTCGTCGGTTACAGCCCACGCTCGAACGAAGGCTATGACCTACGCGCAGTGAGCCTCAACGGCTAACAGACTTTCGCTCTCTTGCAATGCCGGGTTCGTCCATGACACCCGGCATTGTGCTCCATATCCGTTGTGGTGAGGCATCCGGCGATGATTCGTCATTTGATCCTGCGGATTGTACAGTCGTTCGGCTTGCTGCTTGGTGTGCTGGCACTCGTGTTCTGCATGGTACGGCTGACAGGTGATCCTGCCAGCCTGATGCTTTCCCGCGAAGCAACGGACGAACAGCGCGCCGAGTTCCGTGAACGCTACGGTTTCAACGATCCTATTCCGGTGCAGCTTGCGGCCTATCTTGGCAACTTGGTACGTGGAGAATTAGGCACGTCGCTCAGTCTTGGCATTCCCAATGCGACTTTGATTGGTCAGCGCCTGCCTGCTACATTTGAACTCGCCGTGACTTCGCTGCTTCTGGCAGTGGGGGTTGGTGTGCCGCTTGGTGTTATCAGCGGTTTGATGCCGCGCAGTTTTTTTGACTATGTAGCACGCGGGCTTGGGCTGCTGGGGCAAACGATTCCGAGCTTCTGGCTCGCTATGATTCTTATCCTAGTATTTGCGGTGCAGCTGCGCCTACTGCCTTCCTTCGGGCGCGACGGCCTACGCTCACTTATCCTTCCGTCGATTGCCCTTGCACTTGGCAGCATGGGGCAGCTTGTACGCTTGACACGCTCATCCGTGCTAGAAGTTCGCAGCGAGAATTACGTCCGCACCGCTCGCAGTAAGGGATTGTCGTCACAGCAGATCGCTTGGCGACATATCATCCCGAACACCGCTATCCCACTGGTGAGCGTGATCGGCGTACACTTCACCTATTTACTGGGTGGTTCCATCTATATCGAGGCGATCTTTTCATGGCCCGGGTTGGGCAGCCTGCTCAACAATGCCATCAACGATACCGATTTTCCGCTCATTCAAGCGATAACAATCTTCATCGCGCTGTTCGCAATCGGTATGAACGTCATCACTGACATGCTCTACGGCCTTCTCGACCCGCGAATCAGACAGAGGTAGTATGGCCCGACAGAATACCGCCAACCTGATCACCACGCTTTCGACCGATCAACGGCGCGAATTCCCTACCCGCCGAACCGGACGACTCGTGCATCTGCTCACACGCGATTACAGTGGGTTAGCTGGCTTGGCGATTGTGCTGCTATTCGTTGTGATCGCCATTTTCGCCGAGCAGATTGCGCCATATGGCGCGACTGACGGCGACCTCATGGATGCTCGAATTCCGCCCGCGTGGGAGTTGGGTGGCAGTTGGGCGCATCCCGTCGGCACAGATCAGCTAGGGCAGGATGTGTTCAGCCGTGTGATCTACGGAACTCGCGTTTCCGTGACCGTTGCGTTTTTCGGCGTGCTGCTGGCGATGTCCATTGGCACCACTGCCGGGTCTCTGGCGGGCTATCTCGGTGGCGTGGTCGATGTACTGCTGACGAGTTCTGTCAATGTCATGTTGTCCGTACCATATCTCGTCATTGTGATTGTCACTGCCGCAGTCTTCGGGCGCAGCCTCATCAACGTGATTTTGATCTTCGGCTTTACCACATCTCCGGTTTTTGCTCGCCTAGCGCGTGGACAAGTGCTGCGCTTGAGGAACGAGGAATATGTCCAATCCGCGCAGGGCATCGGCGCGAGCCAGCTTCGCATCCTCTTGATTCATATCCTTCCCAACATGATCGGCCCGCTCATTACGATTGCGACTTACGAGATGTCCGCGATGATTTTCTATGAGTCCGGCTTAAGTTTCTTGGGCTTAAGTGTTCCGCCCGAAGTGCCGAGCTGGGGCAATATGTTGGCGCTCGGAAGGCGTTTCCTGAATATCCTTCCATGGATAGCCGTTTACCCCGGCCTGGCTATCGCCCTGCTTTCGCTGGGTGTGAACCTCGTGGGCGATTGGCTGCGGGATATCCTTGATCCGCGTCTGCGTTAGTTTCAGTCTGCCCTACTCTCGATCAGCTAGATACC
>JACMMD010001126.1 GCA_014379235.1 Anaerolineae bacterium | reverse complement strand
TGGCGTTTGGAAAAGTCCATCACGGGCAGCGGCGCGCTCGGTGACATTGGCGCGCACATCATCGACCTTGCGCGCTTCCTCGTGGGTGAGCCAACGCGGGTGATGGGTATGGCCAAGACGTTCATTGACGAACGCCCGCTCATGGATGGCAGCGGTATGGGAAAGGTGGATGTCGACGATGCCTTCACCTCGTTGTTCGAGTTCGAGAATGGCGCGCTCGGCACACTAGAAGCGTCACGCTTTGCCGCCGGACGCAAGAATTACAACAGCTTCGAGATCAACGGCGAACACGGCACGATCCAGTTCAACCTTGAACGCCTGAACGAACTTAACGTGTTCTGGAACAATGACGAGCCGAAAGAGACGCAGGGCTTCCATAATGTCCTTGTGTCCGAGTCGTATCATCCATACTGGAAAAACTGGTGGCCTCAGGGGCACATCATTGGTTGGGAGCATACGTTCGTGCATGAATTCCACCATTTCTTCGATGCCATTGTGAACGGAGCGCCGATTGCTCCTTACGGTGCGACATTCGAAGATGGCTATCGCAACTCGGTTATTTGCGATGCGATTTTGGAGTCGTCGCGTTCGGGGAAGATTTCGGACATCTGGTATTAGATCGACAGTAGTCGTAGGGGCGACTGGCCAGTCGCCCGTATCGGTGCAAAGCAATATACGGGCGGCTCACGAGCCGCCCCTACAATTTACGTTATCTGCACATCTTCTGGCGCTTGTTCGGGCTTGTCGGTTGGTTTCGGCACAGCGCCTTTTTCAGCTTCGGCTTTGACTTCTTCCGGCGAAATATCCTCTTTGACGGATTCCACTATCTCAAAGGCCTTGCGATCAAAACTCTTGTCGTCCACGATCACCGCGCCTGCCGACGGGCGAATTTGCGAGCCATGTCGCCGCGCATACACCTGCGTAAACTCCGCGCCGAAGAACAGAATTTGCGCTGAAATGTATACCCACAGTAAAACCACTACCAGCGAACCCGCCGCGCCGTAGGTTGTGGCGATGCTGCTGTTGCCGAGATAGAGACCGATCAAGAATTTGCTGAGACTGAGCAGGAATGAGCTAATCGCCCCGCCGAGCCATACGTCTCGCCACGCGACTTTTACACGCGGCACGACTTTATATGTGAGCGCGAACAACATCATAAAGACAAAGAACGAGATGACGATTTCGCCCACCCTTAAAGCGGTTTCCTGTTCGGTGATGAAACCGCCGATGTAACGGCTGAGGCCGGACAAGAGCGCGCTCACGATGAGCGAGACCAGCAGCAAGAAGCCAATCGCCACCACCAGCGAAAACGACAGGATTCGGTCTTCAATAAACCCGCGCACTAGTCCGCGCTCAGGCTTGGGTGCGACGCCCCAGATTTGATCGAATGCCTCTTGCAACTGCGTAAAAACGCCCGTTGCGCCGTAAAGAAGCGTGACGAGTCCGATAAGAGAGGCGATTGCGGTTGTGTTATCTTGGCTTGCGTTCTCCAAGATCGACTGCACGGCTTCCGCGCCTCGCGGCCCGATGAGCGAACCCACCTGAAAGATGATCTCGCGTCGGGCGGAGTCTTGTCCAAACACGATGCCTGCGATGGTGATCGAAATGATGACCAGCGGCGCGAGCGAGAACACGGCGTAATAGGCCATGGCCGCCGCCATCCGCGAAGCTCGGTCTCGATTCCACTGGAAAAAAGTTTCCCTGAGCAGGATCAGAAAGGTTTTGGGTGTCACGAGTTAAGGCTTATCCTTGGGTATGAGTTGAGGTTTCAGGCGTGGGAAGCGGTTGCTTTTCGTCGCCCAGCGCTGCGGCAGAAATTGATTGCCCTGATTCGATCAACGCTTGAGCGGCATCGCGTTCAGCATCAGGGCGGGCCATGACGAAAGCCGCCATCACTCGATCACCCTTGAGCCACCACGCGGAAAAGCTAGGGCTGGTCACGTCGCCGCGATAGACAACGGTATCGCCTTCTTTGCTGTCGCCCCAGTATTCCCACGAGAGGTCGAACACATCCGAGAAGAAATAGGGCACATGGACGAAAGGTTCACGATCTTTGCCAGCGAACATCAAGCGCGCCCAATACATACCCTGCTGTTGAGCATTATCCCAATGCTCGACGCGGCGGGGTTTGTCGAAAATTTTGTCAGGGTATCTGGCAATGTCTCCAGCGGCATATACGCCGGGAACGTTGGTTTCGAGATATTCATCGACTAAGATGCCATCATCAATGTGCAGCGGCGAACCTTCAAACAGATCGGTGTTGAGCTGAACACCAACGCCGGCCACCACGAAATCCGCCGGGAGTTCGCGCCCTGATTCGAGTACGACGGTAGAGACCATGCCATCACCCTTAAGCGACGCGACCTTTTCGCCGGCCATGATGCCGATGCCGCGCTCACGGAAGTAGCTCTCGAAGAATGCTGACATCTCCGGCGTATGCGGCTTTCCTTGCATCAAGTGCTCGTCGGGAAAGACCATCGTCACCTTGACGTCGCGCTGGGTAAGTGAGGCAGCGACTTCCGAGCCGATAAAGCTGCCACCGATAATAACGGCGTTCTGTCCTTTTTTGGCCGCCGCCACGATTTTCTGATTATCTTCGGTAGTGCGAAGATACAGAACGCCGCCCAAGTCCGCGCCGGGAGATTTGAGTTGACGAACGCGAGAGCCTGTTGCGATCAACAGGTTATCGAAGGTGAAGTCCTCACCGTTTTCGGCGCGTAACGTTTTGTTTCGCAGGTCGGTTTCGGCGATTCGCGTGACAAGGCGTGTGTCGATGCTGTTCTGGCGGTAGAACTCGGCATCGTTTATGAGCGCTTTTTCGATAGGCTTTTTGCCTTGCAGCACCCCTTTCGACAGGGGGGGGCGATCATAGGGCAGCCAGTTTTCAGCGCTGATGATGCACAGTTCGCCGGGTTTGACACCTTGCTTGACGAATTCCTGCGCGGCGTATCCGGCAGTCACGCCGCCGCCGAGAATAATGTATTTGCAGTGGGCCACGGCGGTCTCCTAATTTAGTCTATGACGAGAATTTATCTAATCATAGAAAATAACTGGCAGAACCGAAATAGCTAGACGTGAGACCTTGATTAACAATCGAACCGCGCAGCGCTATGACAGGCGGTTGATTCCATCAAAGGCGGCGGTTTTATAACATTCGGCCAGCGTCGGGTAGTTAAAGACGGTATTCACGAAATAGTCCACCGTGCCGCCGAAGGCCAGCACCGCCTGACCGATGTGAATCAGTTCGCTGGCACCCTCACCGATGATATGGACACCGAGCAGCTCTCGCGTGTCGTAGTGGAAGATCAGCTTGAGCAAGCCGCTGTTATCGCCAATGATCTGCCCACGAGCGATCTCGCGGTAATGCGCCTTGCCGACTTCGTAGGGGATGCCCTGTGCGGTCAATTCTTCTTCGGTGCGCCCGACCATCGAGATTTCGGGGATGGCGTAAATGCCATAGGGGAAAAGTTCCGGTACGCTGTGCGTTGGTACGCCGAAAGCGTGGCAAGCGGCCATGCGCCCCTGTTCCATCGAGGTAGATGCGAGGCTTGGAAAGCCAATCACGTCGCC
>JACMMD010001125.1 GCA_014379235.1 Anaerolineae bacterium | reverse complement strand
TGCATATTGGCACATATGCGCGTGGGTTAAGCGGAGAAACGCAGAAAGTATTTTTCACGGGCTTCAACGGCAAATCGTTTGAGGTCGGGCCAGAACTTAGTGAAGTTCCCGCGCTTGTACGTTCAGCCGAGTATTTCACAGGGGTGATTCCTGCGTCTCCGAACCTGCCGCCAAATACAGCCGGATGGATACTGCGCCAAAGCGACCAAATGGCACCGGTGGACGTTGATAACGATGGTCGCGCAGAAATCATGATTTTCGCCAACCAGCCTGATGAGGCTGGCAACAATCGAATGGGGCTGCTCCGCTGGCGCGACGGCGGGTTATATCTTGATTGGGTCGTCGAAGACTACCCGATCATCAACACTTGGCGCATCCTGAACCCGGATCGTCCATTGGTGTTTGGAAGCGGCGTGGTTATCTATGGCCCGGCGAACGCGGGTGGGACTCAGTTTGCATTTCTGGTTTGGGGGAATGGGTCTCTGGTACTTGCAAACCCATCAGGCAATACGATGGTTGGCCCAACGGGAAATTGGACGATCAACCTCGGCTCGGCCAGCGACCCGACGCAGTTCGTAGCCGCCGATCTCGACGGTTCCGGCCGCAAACTTGTCATTCTGGAACATGTAGCAGCAGCGCCCCCCGTTGCTTATCGCACACGGACAATGGTCACGGTTCTGGACTTTTTGCCGTACCTGTTCAGATTCAATAGTCGCGTCGAGATCACACTTGGTGGCTACCAATTTAAACTGGATCGACCTGCTGCTGTCGTCAGCCGCTTTGGTCCGTCTGGCTCAGTCGATTCGAACCGCGAAGATGTTGTCGTGCTCGGTACGACGGTAAGCGAGAATATACGAACTGAAGGTAATACGGTTATCATCTCTTATCCCGAACGCTACTACCTCAAAATTTTGCGTTGGGATACGGCTGCTCGAAATTTTGTTACCGCCAGTTCAAGCTATGCGGAAACCATACCCGCCGTGTCAGGGCCAAAGACATGGCCGATGGATAAAAATGACCGTCTAGTCGTCATATCCGAACAATCCCGCGCTATTAAAAGCCTCATCCTCGTCAGCCCGACGCGCAGCGCCGCTGCTGTACTGCGCTATAACAGTGGCAATTTTCAAGTCATCTCGCATCGTGAAGGCGGGATAACGGCAGCCGACACCACCGGTCAGACGTGGAATTTCGCGGAAAACGATCTGCTAATGTCCGCGCAATTGCTGACGGATAACACATCTGAACTGCTGGTTATTCGGCCAGACCTACGCTTACTCGGTATCGTCGGGGTGAAGCCTGACGCGGGCCTCGCGCTCAAATGGCTGTCGCCGGGCCGCACAATCCAGCCGCCCGGCGCACGCGGCGCACAGGGTTGGCTGATTAGCCCGAACACCCGCTACTTGATTGGAGACCTGAACGGCGACGGTTACGACGAGATCACGGCTTTTACCGCACAGCCGGATAGTGCGCGCCTCGCCCTGCTGCGGCCTGTGCCCGATGATACGGGCATCGACAGTGGCAACAGTTACGATGACTGCGGCCCACGCGGCATTACGGATACAACCATCAACAGTATCTATTCACGTGCGGCGTTGGATCAGCGCAGGCAGGCAATCGCGGACGCTTATGCCGCGAACAGCTACATCGATATGACTAACGGTGTATCCCATAAGCTGGAAGAAACACTGTATCTGGATGAGGCGTACTATTTTGTGGCTATCGAACTAGCGCTGCGCCTCAATGAAAGCGGACAGTACAGCGCCGCGCTCAATTGGATACGCACCGCATTCGATTATGCGCGCCTCCCTGCGAACCCGATCATCGCCGCCAAGTTAGCGTTCGACGCGGGTCAACCCAACTTCACGCGCCGCTTGAATTGGCTTCAAGACACGCTCAACCCGCACGCGATTGCTGAAATACGCCGCAATTCGTACATTCGATATACGCTATTGACGCTCGTGCGCTGCTTGCTGGATTTTGCGGATGCTGAATTCACCCGCGCCACTTCCGAATCTGTCCCTCGCGCCCGTGAGCTTTACCTCGAAGCGCTGGAATTGTTGGGGCTGCCGCAGATCAACCAGCACAGCAAAACGTGCAGCGACCTGATTGGCACACTCGAAATTCAAGTCGGCACAGACGAAGAACGCTGGATATGGCTCAACCTCCAGAAAAAGCTAGCGCCGATCACCCTGCTGCCGCTTCTCAGCGCCACGATTGAGCGCGTGACCGCGATCATGGAAACCGACGAGCCGCTGTTGGAGCGCTACGAATCTGCCAGCCGTCTGATCGATGGTGTAGTCGAAGCACAGACCATTCCCACCTTTGAACGGGTGCTGGACGCCAACAGCGCGGCGCGCCGTGAAACGACATTGGCCATGCTTGCCGATGAGTCAACAGCGCTGGCGATTAGCGAACTCGGACGCCATGTAGCTGAATCCGACAGCGATATTAAATTGTCACCTGCTGGCTACTGGGAAGTTACTCCCGCGCCGATCTTTCCGTTCTGCATTCCACCGAATCGGGTGGTCGATGGGCTGCGCCGTCATGCCCAACTCAATTTACAGAAAATCCGTGCGTGCCAGAACATCGCCGGAATGGAACTGCGGCTTGACCCTTATGCGCTGCCCACACTCACACAGGCGGCGACGGATGAAAACGGCTTACCGATCATCGATAGAGAAACACTGCCGCCGCTGCCCTATCGCTATGGCAGTTTAATCGAGCGTGCCAAACAGCTCGTTGATCTTGCCCGACAGATGGAAGCCTCGATGCTCAGTTTCATTGAAAGCGCTGATCGCGCCCGTTACGATGAGATCAAAGCCCGTCAGGATATGTCGCTGGCGATGGCCGGCGTTCGGCTGCACGATCTACAGTTATCAGAAGCGGTCAACAGTGTCACGCTGGCTGAAATTCAACGCAGCCGGGCCAGCGCGGCGACGCGCCATTATCGAGAGTTAGTCAATCAAGGTCTGTCAGCGCTGGAGATAGCGGCTCTCGCATCACAGGCGACGGCGATAGCGCTGGAAGTGGCGGGCCTTTATAGCCTAGAAACTTTTCTAGAGTGGGCCGGCGCGGGTGCGCCTATAGCCGCGCAAACCGCCAATCTGTTGTCCTCTAGCGCCAGCTATGAACGACGGGCGCAAGAATGGAGTTTTCAGCACGAGGTCAGTATCAGAGAAGAAGCCGCCGCGCAGCAGCAAGTTCGGCTCGCTCAAGATCGGACGCAAATCGCCGCTCAGGAACGGGCGGTGGCCGCCATGCAAGCAGAAAACGCGGAAGAACTGCTCAATTTTATCGCGCTCAAACGCTTTGGTAGTTCCATTTTGTATGAATGGATGAGCGGCGTTCTGGAAGGCATCTACCGCTTCTTCTTGCAGCAAGCGACAACGATGGCAAAATTGGCACAGGCGCAGCTTGCCTTCGAACGCCAAGAGATTCCACCCGCGTATATCAAGGCCGATTACTGGGAGCCGCAGTCGAGTGGGCTGACGCCGGATTTGTCGCTGCCTGCTCTTGCTGGTGATTCGCAAACGCCTAACCTGCGCGGGCTAACGGGTTCGGCGCGGCTGCTGCGAGATATTTTTGAACTCGATCAATATGCCTTCACCACCAATCGGCGTAAGCTCCAATTGTCGGAAACCATCTCGCTCTCGCAGTATGATCCATACGCTTTTCAACGATTCCGTGAGAACGGCGTTCTGCGATTTGCGACACCGATAACGTTGTTCGACGCAAAATTCCCCGGTCACTACCTGCGCCTTATCCGGCAGGTACGCACGACCCTCATCGCCCTCATTCCGCCTGTCGATGGCATTCGAGCAACGCTCGGAACGGTTGGTATTTCGCGGGTGGTCATCGGCCCGGATAACTTCCAAACGGTGGCAATCGAGCGCGGCCCGGAATCCGTTGCGTTAACCTCGCCAACCAACGCGACTGGCTTATTCGAGATGGATATTCAGCCCGAACTGCTTGTGCCATTCGAAGGCATCGGCGTGGATACCAATTGGGAATTCCGTTTACCGAAGTTTGCCAACCGCTTCGACTACAACACCATTGCCGACGTGCTTATCACCATCGAGTACACAGCCTTAGACAGCGCCGATTATCGCCAGCAGGTATTAGAAACTACCAGTCGTACAGTAAGCAGTGATCGCGCTTTCAGTTTCCGCCATCATTTCGCTGACCAGTGGTGGGATTTGCACAACCCTGACCAAGCGCAAAACCCGCTGCGAACGATCATCCAAATCACGAATGCAGATTTCCCCGCGAACCTCGATGACCTTGCTATTCAGGCGGCAACGCTGTATTTTTCGTTTAAGCAGGGGCAGGCACTTCAGCTTGGTGCGGTTGTCATGGACTACTCGATAGTCGTGCAGGGTGCTCCTTTACGGGTTGGGCCGTATACTGCCGCGCCGATCAACGGTGTTATCAGCAGTCGTCAGGGGAATTGGCCAGCCATTTCCAATCGACCTGTCGCCGGAATGTGGGATTTGCGGTTTGCGACTACACCCGCCGCAGAACAAGTCG
>JACMMD010001124.1 GCA_014379235.1 Anaerolineae bacterium | reverse complement strand
TGATGAGGTCGATGTCGTGCGGCTTGAACATTTCAGTGGGCGCGAAACTATCGTCACATGGACGCGAACGGCGGAATCCGCTCAAGTGCAAATCGACGCGACTAGCGATAAAGGTTATCTGGTGGACGCTTACGGCAGTATCACCATGATACGTCCCAATGAAGTCAGCGAAGACAGCGCGGGTTTCTATACCCTGTTCTTAGACGGCGCGCTCTGCAATAATACGGACGGTTGTCCGGTGGGCGGGGCAGTTTCGATGCTTATTCAGCCGCACGGCGACATCACCATTCAGGAAATCATTCACGAGGTATCCGAAGTCCTCGTGTTTGATTAGGAGTTTATTGTCAGTCAACTACCCTCACCTATGCGGTGAGGGCTTGTCGGATTAATCGGCACCTCGCCAGCGAGTTGAAACGACGAGACTAAACGGTTGACTAGCCTAGGGGTTCGACCCCAAACTAGCACTCTGGGCGTGGCAGCCTAAAGCACGATACGAACGTTCCGCAAATTTGTATCCTCTGCGAGTGTGAGTGGCGAAGCGGTCAGTTGCCCCGCGAAAGCGGGAGTTGGTTTCGGGAGTTTCCAGCCGTAAGGTAAAAATTCCCGCCCTTTGGGGCTATCGTTCAACCAGTTATGAAAGGGGTTTCGCCTTCTGCTGCCCGCTTAAACGGGCAGTTCCGGCGAATAATCTTATGGCGGCTAACTCCAACCTGCAACCGAACGGACACACAGCAGCACCCAAACAGTTTTCGTATGGCGGCCAAGCGGTTATCGAAGGCGTGATGATGCGCGGCGCGCATATGGCGGCCATCGCCGTGCGTGACACCAAAGGGCAGATCGTCATTCATGAACAGCCGCTCAATGCCGCGCTGTATCGAGGTCGCATCAGCAAAACGCCGTTCTTGCGGGGGCTGGTGCTGCTGTGGGACGCGCTTGGGCTTGGCACACGGGCATTGATGTGGTCGGCGGATGTCGCGCTTGGCGAAGAAGAAGAGAGCGTTAGCTTTAACGGCCCGCTCGGTTACGGTACGGTGGCGGTATCGATGCTGCTTGGCATTGGGCTGTTCTTCGTTATCCCGACGGCGGCGGCCAGCGGCCTCGAAAGTTTGCTCGGACTGACCGACAAGTCGTTTGTAGTGAACCTGCTCGAAGGCGCGGTACGGCTCGCTATCGTTGTTGGCTATATTTCGCTGATTGGTTTACTGCCCGATGTGAAGCGGCTGTTCGGTTATCACGGCGCGGAACACAAGACCATCAACGCCTATGAAGCAGGCGCGGAACTCAAGCCAGAGATTGTGGCGCAGTATCCGATTGAACATCCACGCTGCGGCACGGCATTCCTGCTGACAGTGGTGTTCATCAGCGTGTTGGTGTTCTCGCTGTTAGGTCGTCCGCCGCTCATTTTGTTGATTCTGTCGCGCATTATTCTCATTCCGGTGGTCGCGGGCATCGCTTACGAGTATATTCGCTTCACGGCCAAGAACATGCACAGTCCGATTGTGCGCGCCCTCATCGTCCCCAATTTGCTGCTGCAACACCTGACGACC
>JACMMD010001123.1 GCA_014379235.1 Anaerolineae bacterium | reverse complement strand
CGTGAGGCAACATTCACGATGGATGAATTAGCCATGTCGGCAGCCATTTCCAAGCCCACGCTCTATGAGCTTTTCTTTCGCGGCATCGCCGCACCACCACGCTAATTCTCCCAACCACATTTTACGCTTATCTATTTCGCCTATCCGAGAGGGGAAACGATGTCTGCATTGACTGAATCTGGCGTTGATACGTCCCAGATGACTGCGGCGGAGCTGGCCGCGTATAAACGGCGCTGGTTCGCGCTGCTGCTGTTGAGTATGAGCCTGATGTTGATCGTCATCGACACGACGATTGTCAACATCGCGTTCCCGTCGATTCGAGAGACGTTCAATGCGTCGTTCGCGGACGCGGAATGGGTGAACTCGATTTATTCGCTGGTGTTCGGCGCGGCGCTGATTACGTGGGGTAAGCTCGGAGACCAATACGGACGGCGCAATGTGTTCGTCGGCGGTGCAACGGTGTTCGCTATCGGCTCGTTGGGCTGCGGACTCGCGCCCAATATCGGCACGTTGATTTTCTTCCGCGCTGTGCAGGGCATGGGCGGCGCGATGATGTCGCCGTCTACGCTGTCGATTGTATCTGCGACGTTCAAGGGCAAAGAACGCGGCATCGCCTTCGGTATCTGGGGCGCGACGGCAGGTGTGTCGGCGGCGCTGGGCCCGCTTCTCGGCGGCTGGCTGATCGAGTACGGCACGGGCATCACGGCTGAGTCATGGCGTTTGGCGTTCCTCGTCAACCTGCCGATCAGCCTCATCGCCATCGCGGGCAGCTTCTGGGCCATCCGCGAAATCCGCAGCAACATCCAGCGTCACCGTATCGATTGGCTGGGCATTGTGACGGCTTCGCTGGCCTTCGGCTCAATCGTGTTCGGCGCGATTGAGGGGCAAAATTACGGCTGGTTGCAAGCGACAAAGGTGTTCACGCTCGGCCCGATTAGCTATCCGGTGCTGCCAGAAGGCGTGACGGTTGTGCCTGCCGGAACGGTAGCGCTGACACCGTTCATCTTCGCGTTCGGCCTCATCATGCTGGCGCTGTTCGTCATCATTGAAGTATGGCAGGAACGGCGCGGCTTAGAGCCGTTATTCGAGTTTAGTATGCTGCGCTTCTTGAGCTTCCGTTACGGTTTGTTAACGGTGTTGATCGTGGCGCTCGGTGAGTTCGGTATTGTGCTGGTGCTGTCGATTTACTTCCAGTTGGCGCAGGGGTTGAGCGCGTTCGAAACGGGTGTCGCGCTGCTGCCGTTCGCGGCGGCGCTGCTGGTAGGCGCGCCAGTGGCCGGCATTTTGTCCAGCCGCTTCGGTGCGAAATGGGTGGTCACGGCGGGCATGGCGTTGGAGACCATCGGGCTGTTCTGGTTCAGCCGTATCTTGTACGTCGATACGCCGTACATCACGCTGGCTGTGCCGTTGATTTTGTATGGCGCGGGAGTTGGACTGGCTATCGCGCAGCTTGCCAATATCTCGCTGTCGGATGTGCCGCCGGAAAAAGCGGGCGTGGCATCCGGCGCGTTGAATACGCTGCGGCAGATCGGCGCATCGCTGGGTATCGCTATTGTGGGCGCGATCCTGTTCGGCACATTCGCCAGCGAAGCCAAGCCGCTGATCCGTCAATCCACAATGTTCGAGGATTTCAGCGCGAGAGCGGCGGCCAACACCGAAATCTCACGCGAGGCGCAGATCATCGGCGCGCAGGTGGGCACGTTCTCGGACACCATCAAGAGCCAGATCGAAGCGGGACTCGATAACAACGAGGGCTTCGGGGACAACGCCGATTTCATGGGGACGATGATGGCCAACATCCCGACGGTTGCGCGTACCGCGCTGCGGCTGCAAGGTGTCGATTTAGATGATGCCGAAGTGGTGGCACGCATCCAGCGCGACCTCGAACCGGATGCGGAAATCCTTGCGGCAGAGGTTCAACATGCACTTGGCGCGGGCTTCTCGACGGCGGGGCGGTCTGCGGTGCTGGTGGCATCGGTGTTCGTGTTTGGCGGGGCGCTGTGTTCGTTGATGATACCGAATAAGCGGGCGCGTCGGCGCGCAGAATCTGAAGCCGAAGCTGTCGTCATGGCGCACTAGGACGCAGTTAAAAGCCTACCGCAGAGGGGCAGGGTTGCAGGGACGCAGAGAAATCTTTCTAAAAATCCCTGCGTCTCTTGCCCCTCTGCATCTCTGTGTTAAGTCTTTAAGTCTTTGAATTTCCCCTCCAGAGGACGGCCAGAAACCAGCCCGTGAAGTTGATGATCGTGTCACGGACGGTATCGGACATTGACCACTGCATATTGATCTTGCTCTTGTCTCCATAAACGGCCATTTCCTGCTTGTAGATGAAATACTCGCCCGCTTCCCAGTTGAGCGTCACCAGCGCCAACACTGTCGCGGAGAACAGCGCCGGATTTTTCGCGCCCCAATCGAGCATATAACCGAACGGTGATCGCGTCTTGTCCAAGCGAGCGGCGACTTTGACCGTATCGTAGGTGAGGGCGGTCAGCGCGAAGGCCGTCGAGCCATGCGGCAGTGCATCCAGGCCGAAGCCGGCCAGCCGAATCTCGCCAGCCTTGCCCTTATAAATGTTGTAGTGTGGGTGCGAGAGGATATAGCCGAGCGCCAAGGGCGTGACGTAAACGGCATACTGCGGATTGTCGCGTACCATTTCGATCAGCACCGCCGGAACGAGCGGTTGCTTGCGGGCCTCGCGGCTGCCTTTGGGCGGCAGAAGGGCGCGGCAAACATCGGGCAGCAGCAGTGTGATCGTATTGGTAATCAGATGGGGCAGCCATGTAGTCCTCATTTTATAATGGCGACGGTTAGCAACCGCTGCCCACACGACTGTCAGCCACAGCAGATAACGCCATAAATTGGATAAGTGCATGATGTCAATTCCACTTTCGCTGCAATTCGAGTAAGATATTATAGAT
>JACMMD010001122.1 GCA_014379235.1 Anaerolineae bacterium | reverse complement strand
TTTTGGAGCAGTCAGCGATTTCGCGGCGCGGTTTGCCGCTCTCTGGCAAATGCTCACCGAGCCGCCAGCAAGCATTCAACAGCCGATACGGCGCAAACAAGCACGGGTTCTTGCCGGACTTTCCCTCGCTATGGCGCTGATCGCGCTCTCCTTGTTCACCATACGCTTGGTGTTTACTTCACCCGAAGGCCGCGGCGGAATTGTGATTATCGGCGGCGCGGCGCTGCTGCTGCTGTTGGCCTACGGGGTCAGCCGCACCCGCTATTTTGGATTCGCCGGACTGCTGCTGACGATCAGTCAGGTCGGGGCTATTACCGTCGCGGTTATTCTCGATTCGCGGCAGTCCAGCATCAATGCCGTTTTGGTCTATCTGACGCTGATCGTGCTGCTCGCCAGTTTGATGCTGTCGGTACGCGTGACCATCGCCATAGCCCTATCCGTCATGGCCACTGTGCTGCTGTTCCCGATCTTCATCCCAGAGATCACCTTCAGTATGATGTCCATACCCCTACTGTACATCATCATCGCCTCAACGCTGATCGTGGTCGTGGCGCATCTGCGCCAGCGCGACCTCAGCCGGATTCAAGAGCAGGCCGCCGCGTTAGCCGAGAATGAGGGGCGTTTACGCCTCATCACCGATAGTATGATCGATCTGATCGCGCACATTGATAAGGATGGTATCGCGCAGTATCTCAGCCCGTCACATGTGCGCGTATTGGGCTATCCAGTGGACGAATTTGTTGGGCACAGCCTCGGTGAGTGGATGGCGAATTATATCCATCCCGATGACCTCGCGGGACTGTATGCCACAGTCGGGCAAGCGCAGTCCGTGAATGGCAATTTTCGCGCCGAAGTGCGCTTTCGCCATTTGCAGGGTCACTATGTATGGCTGGAACTGGTGGGCAGTACGCTCGGTGACAGTATGGTGTACGTCAGCCGCGACATCAGCGCCCGCAAAGAAACCGAAGCCGCGCTGGCCGAAAGTGAGCGGCGCTTACGGCTGATCACCGACAGCATGGTGGATTTGATCTCGGATGTCGATCAAAACGGCATTGGACGTTACAGCAGCCCATCACATCTGCGTGTGTTGGGTTATGCACCGGAATCGTTCATGGGCGAAAGCATCGCCAACGGACTGCTGAAATATATTCACCCCGAAGATATGGCGCTTCTGGGACAGTCGATCCAATTAGGGTTATCGCAGGGGCTTGATGTGCGGGCCGAAGCTCGCTTTCTGCACCGTGACGGACACTATATCTGGCTGGAAACGATTGGCAGCAACAAGGGCGACAGTTCCGGTGGAGTTGTGTTTGTCAGCCGCGATATCACTGACCGCAAGTTAGCCGAGGCCGCGCTGGCTGAAAGTGAACGGCTGCTGCGGCTTGTCACCGACAATATGATCGACCTCGTTAGCCATTTCGGGGTTGATGGCAAGATTTTGTACATCAGTCCGTCTCACGAACGCATGTTGGGCTATCCGTACGAGATGTTCATCGGAGAGCCTGCCGCCGTATGGCTGCCGCGAATCGTTCACCCCGATGATGTGGAGCGTGTGCAGACGGCGTTTGGGTCGGCGCTGATCGATAGCAAAGTATTTCGTGAAGAGGCCCGTTTCCGCCATCAAGACGGGCTTTATGTGTGGTTGGATATTGTCAGCACGACAGTGATCGACGCGCAAGGCGGCCCTGCGGGTATCGTGTTGTCGAGCCGCGATATCACCGAGCGCAAAGCAGCAGAGGAAGCGCTGCGTGCGGCTGAACTCCAGCGCCTTGAATTAGCATTGGAAAAAGAGCGCGTGAATGTTTTGCAGCGCTTTATTGGCGATGCTTCGCACGACCTGAAAACACCGCTCACCGTCATCCGCACCAGCCTCGACCTGATGCAGCGAACGCTCGGAGACACCGAACGCCAGCAGCGTTACATCGGCAACGTTGAGGCAGAGACCGAGCGCATCGAGCAAATGCTCGATGACCTGCTTACGATGTCGCGTCTGGATATGGCGGGGGAGCACTTCCGCTTCGAGCCACTCGATTTGAACGAACTGGCGCGGGACATTGTGGAAACGCAAATGCCTGTCGCTATGCAGAGCGAACACCGGCTGATGTTCACGCCGGGGGAGAAAATCCCGCTGGTGCTGGCCGTGCGCCGCGAACTCGAACGGGCGGTCATGAATTTAGTGGTGAACGCGCTGCATTACACTCCGGCTCTGGGTTCGGTGATCGTGCATACGGGTTTTGATAACCGCGATGTGATTCTCGAAGTGCAGGATACGGGAATCGGTATCTCGCCGGAAGATATGCCGCACGTTTTCGAGCGTTTCTATCGGGCGGATAGAGCGCGCAATCTCGATAGAGGCGGTACGGGCTTAGGACTGGCGATTGTCAAGCGGGTCGCGGAAATTCACGGCGGCGATGTCGAACTGAGCAGTGTCGTTAATCAGGGCACGACCTTTCGTATGCGTCTGCCGCGTTTGTCGTAAAAGCGAGTTTAGTTTTCAGTGATCAGTTATTCCACTCATTAGCCTCAAATGTTTTACTTGCTGACAACTGATAAACTGACAACTGATAACTACACAGGAGTGACCGCGATGACCGATCAGGACTATGCAGAACCCAAGAAGCCTTCCAAAAAGGGCAACGTCACTGTCAAACCCAACCCCGATAAAGCCGAAGGCGACCTGTTCAACAAGAAACCGAACAGCGGCGAAAAGGGCAATGTGATCGCCCCAAAAACGCCCGGTCAGGCTGAAGGCGACGAAGCGGATGTGGATGAAGCGCTGCGCCGTAAACAACAGCAGGAACGCGGCAAAGGCTAACGGGCCAATAAGTCCATGTCTGGTTGATTGCCGCCACCTGTTCCATCCATAATATGCCATCGCTGACATAGCACCAATTAGGAGCAGTCGATGGCCGCACTCAGCCCCGCAGAACGTCAAGAGCGTATCGAGATATTGCGCCGCTTTCCGGCACAGCTAGAGGCCCGCGTTCGGGATTTAAGCGCCGAAGATTTGACCACGCGCTATATGGACGAGGAATGGACAGTTCAGCAGATCGTCCACCACGTCGCAGACTCGCATATGAACTCGATCATCCGCCTCAAGCTCATCCTGACCGAAGACTATCCACCGCTCAAGCCTTACGATCAGGCCATATGGGCAGAACTACCGGATACGAACGCCGTACCCATACAAGCATCGCTGCTGATTTTGAAGGGACTGCACGAACGATTTGTCGCGCTGTTCGAGAGCTTGACTGACGATCAGTGGTTGCGTAAGGGACTTCACGCCGCTAACGGCGACTATACACCCGACGATATTCTGGTGATTTATTCCGATCACGGGCAAATCCACATCGACCAGATCAACAAAGTGCTGGCGGCAAAGCCGTAAGCATTAAACCATTTGCCATCAGGCAGTATGCAAAGGTAAAATTTT